>CAZPWV010000156.1:0-5706 GCA_964590825.1 uncultured Rhodobacter sp.
CCTTTTGCACGGGCGGGAAGCAAGATCGATGTGGGCGTGTCCGCGATCGGTGATGCCAAGAGTCTTCTCGGTGGCACGCTGATCATGACCCCTCTCAACGCCGCAGACGGAGAGATTTACGCAGTGGCGCAGGGTTCCGTCATTGCGGGTGGCGCCTCGGTTCAAGGCGCCGCAGCTTCGGTCGTGCAGGGCGTTCCAACGGCAGGCGTCATCCCTTCCGGGGCCCATGTGGAGCGTGAAATCGCTTTCGAGCTCAACAGCTTGGGAAATATTCGTCTGGCGCTCCGCAGCCCCGATTTCACCACCGCCGCCCGTATTGAAAAGGCCATCAATCAGGAGTTCGGGCGCCGCATTGCCTTGATGCAGGATTCGGGGACCGTTTCGCTCGACGTTGCCGCCGCCAATATGCGCTCGGCAGCACATGTGCTGGAGCGGCTCGAAAACCTGAGTGTCGAACCTGAGCAACGGGCGCGGGTCGTGGTCGATCAACGTTCTGGTACGATCGTGATGGGCGAGGACGTGCGAATTTCTCGTGTGGCCGTGAGCCAGGGCAATTTGACACTCCGGGTTCAGGAAGAACCTTTGGTGGTGCAGCCCAATCCTTTTGCGCGTGGAGAAACCGTGATCGTACCCAGAACCACGGCGACGATCGAGGCAGGACAAGGCATCAAGATGGCCGAGGTGGGTGAGGCGAGTTCTCTTTCGGATGTCGTGTCGGGCCTGAATGCGCTTGGCGTGAGCCCGCGCGACATGATCGACATCCTTAAAAGCATCAGCGCGGCCGGTGCGCTTCATGCAGATTTTCTGGTCAACTGAGTTGGTTGCGCCGGGCCGAGTTCTGGGTTGAGTGCGCCAGCCTTTGAAACGAAGCTTTCCGGCGTCCGGGCCAAAAGCCGGTACGGGGCAAGGGCGCAGGGCTCAGGTCGAGAATGATCCTTGATTTAATCGGTCGATTGATTAAAATTCGGGAATGCCTCAGGATACGCCCGCGCCAACCACGTCCCTCGAAGGAACCGCACAGGATCTGATCGAATCCGCCACGGCCATTTTTGGTCAAAAGGGATTCGATGCGGCCTCGACCCGAGCAATCGCCGCGGCCGCCGGGACCAATCTGGCCTCGATCTCGTATCATTTTGGCGGGAAGGAAGGGTTGCGTCTGGCCTGCGCCAGGGAATTCTCTCGACGCATGACGATGATGCTGGCAATCGCACAACTGCCCGATCCGCAAACGCCCGATGACGCGGCGGCGACCATACTTGCGCTGGTCGAACGAATGGCGCGCAGCCTTCTGGTCGAGACGGATCTTCAGCCGGCAGTTGCCTTTGCCCTGCGCGAAATCACCGAAGGCGGCGCCGGAGCGGATACCATCTACCAATCTCTGGTGCTTCCCGCACATATCCGGCTGTGCCGCCTGTGGGCAACCGCCACCAATGAAAATGCCGATAGTGACGATGTGAAGTTGTTCGTCTTCAGCATGATCGGCCAAGTTCTCTACTTCCGCATCGGAGCGCCGATCGTGACGCGGCGGATGGAGTGGCACAGCATCGGTCCGCAAGAGGCCGATCAGATCGCGCAAAAACTGCGCAACAACACCCAGGCTTTGCTCAACCGGAAACGGAGGCCCGCCCAATGATCCTTTGCGCCATTCCGGTTCTTGCGTCTTTCTTCAGCGCCTGCACGGCTCCTTTGCCGCTGGCTGTCGGCTATGTTGAGGGCGATTACATCACGATTGCGCCGGTGACTGCGGCGCTGATTGAACAGACCTACGTCGGCCGCGGCGAGCGCGTTGCAAAGGGCGAGAAACTGTCGGCTCAGGAAGACCGCGATGCCCAGATTGCCGTGGAGCAGGCGCGGGCGGCGCTTGCCCGCGCGCAAAGCCAGTTGGAAAACCTGCAACTTGGCAAACGCCCCGAAGAAATTCGCGTCATCGAGGCGGCGCTTGCCTCGGCACAGGCGCAGTTGGCCGAATACGAACGAACGGCCGCCCGGCTTGAAACGCTGGTTGATCGCGGCGCAGCGACCGCAACCCAGCTTGAAGATGCGCAAACCGCGGCAACGGTCGCGCGGGCCAAAGTGGCCGAGATCGAAGCCAATCTGGCGGTGGCAAACCTGCCGGCACGAGCCGCCGAAATCGCCGCAGCCGAGGCGGCGGTGCGCATCGGTCGATCCGATCTGGACAGGGCCCAGTGGGTTTTGGGCAAGCGCACCATGTTTGCCCCCGCCGACGGCATCGTTTCAGACATCCTGCGTCAACCGGGCGAGGCCTCGGGGCCAACGGCGCCAGTGCTCTCGATGCTACCGGACGGCGCGGTGAAGCTGCGCCTTTATGTGCCCGAAGCGCGGGTGGCGGCCCTGCACCCCGGCACGGTTCTTGCGGTCCATTGCGACGGCTGCGCCGCGGGGCTGACTGCGAGCGTGACCTATATCGCCGATGGGCCAGAGTTCACCCCGCCGGTGATCTATTCGCTGCAAAACCGCCAGAAACTGGTTTACCTCGTCGAGGCCCGACCGACCGATGGCAGCCTGCTGAAGCCGGGGCAGATCGTCGATGTGGATCTGTTGGGCACGGTAGAATGACCACCGAACCTGCCATCTCCGTGCGTGGATTGGTGAAACGTTTCGGCGCGCGGACCGTGGTCGATGATGTTTCGCTTACCGTGATGCGGGGCGAGATTGTGGGGTTTCTGGGTCCGAACGGCTCGGGCAAGACCACCACCATCCGCATGATGTGCGGTTTGCTGACCCCGGATGGCGGCTCGGGCCGGGTTCTTGGGCATGATATCCTGACGGCGCAACGCGCGATCAAGCGTGAAGTCGGCTATATGACGCAACGCTTCAGCTTCTACGAAGACCTGACCATCGAGGAAAACCTCGCCTTTGTCGCGGGCATCTATGGTCTTGCACGCCAGGCGGTGGCCGAAACATTGGCAGATCTGGGCCTGACCAGCCGCAAGGGGCAACTTGCCGGCTCGCTCTCGGGCGGGTGGAAACAACGGCTGGCACTGGCCGCCTGCATCATGCACAAACCCGCCCTTTTGATGCTTGACGAGCCCACCGCCGGGGTGGACCCGAAAGCACGGCGTGAATTCTGGGATGAAATTCATCACCGCGCCGCCGAGGGGCTGACGGTTCTTGTCTCGACCCATTACATGGACGAGGCCGAGCGCTGCCAGAAAATCAACTATATCGCCTATGGCAGGCTGGTTTCGCAGGGCACGGTCGCCGATGTTGTGCGTGATGCCGGACTGACCACGATCATTTTGCAGGGGGGGCGCATCGCCGAGGCGCAGCGCCTCTTGCAGGGCATGGCGGGGGTGGATCAGGTCGCGCCCTATGGCAACGACCTGCATGTGATCGGTCGCGATGGCGCGGCATTGCAGCTTGCGGCCCGCAAAGTGGCGCATATCACCGGCAGCCGGATTCACCGGACCGAAACCAGCCTTGAGGACGTGTTCATCCAGCTCATGGGCGCCGCCACGGACAACATGCAATGAACGCATTCTTTTCCCTGCGCCGGCTTCTTACCATCATCCGCAAGGAGGCGGTGCAGATGCGCCGCGACCGGATCACCTTTGCGATGATGCTGGGCGTGCCGCTGATGCAATTGCTTTTGTTCGGTTTTGCCATCAACAACGACCCAAAGGGGCTTCCTGCGGCCTTGGTGGCCCCCGTGCAGGACCGCTACACCAGAGCCATGGTGTCCGCGCTCGAGGTTACCGGCTATTATCGGTTCACCCATCCGCAGGCCAATGCCGCCGAAGCCGAGGCCCTGATTGCCGCCGGCAAGGTCAGTTTTGTCGTGACCGTTCCGTCAGATTTCGGCCGGCGGGTCGAGCGGGGCGAGCATCCGCAGATTCTCATCGAAGCCGATGCGACAGATCCGGCCGTTGCCTCGGGCGCCATCGGCACCCTGGGCACGGTGGCGGCGCAGGCGCTCTTGCGCGAAACCGGCACCGAGGCCACCGCAAAGGCCAAGAGCGAACAGGCCCTCGATGTGGTGGTGCATCGCCGCTACAACCCCGAGGGCGTGACCCAATACAACATCGTTCCCGGCCTTTTGGGGGTGATCTTGCAAATGACAATGGTGATGATGACGGCCATGGCCCTCACCCGCGAGATCGAGCGCGGCACGATGGAAAACCTGCTATCGATGCCGGTCACTCCGATCGAGGTGATGTTGGGCAAGGTGCTGCCCTATTTCATCGTGGGTGCGGTGCAGGTGGTGGTGGTGCTGACGGCCGCCCGGCTGATTTTCGGCGTGCCCTTCATTGGCAGCATCTGGCTGCTGTTGCTGGGGGTTTTCATCTTCGTGATGGCGCTGGTGGTTCTGGGCTATGTGTTTTCCACGCTGGCCCGCACGCAGATGCAGGCCATGCAACTGACCTTTTTCTATTTTCTGCCCTCGATCCTGCTGTCGGGCTTCATGTTTCCGTTTCGCGGAATGCCCGTCTGGGCGCAATGGATCGGCGAGGCCCTGCCGCTCACGCATTTTCTGCGGATGATCCGCGCGGTGATGCTGAAGGGCGCCGACCTGCAAGCCGTGGCCCAACCAATCGCCGCGATGATCGGTTTTGCCATCGTCTTCAGCCTGCTTGCGCTCAGCCGTTTTCGCCAGACCCTCGACTGAGACCAAGGGAAACCGGGCCGCTTTCGCGGCCCTTTTCCTTACACAAAACGGTTCCAGAGGTTTTCAAGCCGCTCTTGCCGGCCCGAACGTGGCTTGGGGTTGATCGCATCGGCGCGCACCCGCGCCTCGATGCTGGCAAGGTCCGAGGTCAGCATTTCCCTGGCTTGCGGAGCGTCCCAGCCGGCATAGCGGGCCTTGCGCGCCGCCTCGAGCGCGCCGTCTTCCAATAGCGCCGCCGCAGCCTTGAGCGCACGGGCGCAAATGTCCATCGCGCCGACATGCCCCAGGATCAGGTCTTCAGGGTCAAGCGACTGGCGGCGGATCTTTGCGTCGAAATTGGTGCCGCCGGTCACAAGCCCCCCCGCCCGCAGAATCTCGTAATAGGCACGGGCCATTTCCGGCACCGAATCGGGGAACTGGTCGGTATCCCAGCCAGATTGGTAATCGTTGCGGTTCATGTCGATCGAGCCGAAAATGCCCAGGCTCGCGGCCAAGGCGATCTCGTGCTCGAAACTGTGGCCCGCCAGAATGGCATGACCCTGTTCGATATTCACCTTCACTTCGTTTTCCAGCCCAAACCGCCGCAGGAAGCCGTAAACCGTGGCCACATCGTAATCATACTGATGTTTGCTGGGTTCCTGGGGCTTCGGCTCGATCAGGATCGCACCTTTGAAGCCGATCTTGTGCTTGTAATCCACAACCATCTGCAGGAACCGCCCGGCCTGCTCGGCCTCGCGGGTCAGATCGGTGTTGAGCAGGGTCTCATAGCCTTCGCGGCCCCCCCACAGAACGTAATTGGCACCACCCAGCTTGTGGGTGGCATCCATGCAGGTTTTCACCGTGGCGGCCGACCAGGCAAACACTTCCGGGTCGGGGTTGGTCGCCGCACCCGACATGAAGCGGCGGTGGCTGAACAGATTGGCCGTGCCCCACAAAAGCCGGGTCTTCGAACCCGTCATCTTTTCGCCGATGTAATCGACGATCTCCTCGAGGTTGCGGGTGTTCTCGGCAAAATCGGCGCCTTCGGGGCGGACATCGGCATCATGAAAGCAAAAGAACGGCGCCCCCAGAATGTCGAA
>CAZPWV010000157.1:0-3498 GCA_964590825.1 uncultured Rhodobacter sp.
GGTGGTGACGAGGATCTCGGCAAAGGTGGAGAGCAGGAAGATCGTCTGGATCAGGATCACCACGGTGATGGCGCGGGCCAGATGCGGCAGCATGACGTAAAAGAACCGCTTCACCGGCGGGGCGCCATCCATTTCGGCGGCCTCAAGCTGCTCGCTGTCGAGCGATTGCAGCGCCGTCAGCAAGATCAGCGTGGCAAAGGGCAGCCACTGCCAGGCGACAATCAAGATGATCGAGGCCAGCGGCGATTGCGACAGAAAATCATAGGGTTGCAGCCCGAGCGCCTTGGCCAGATGGGCAAAGAGACCGTTCACCGGGTTGAGGAACATGTTCTTCCAGACCAGCGCCGAGACGGTGGGCATGACGAAGAAGGGGGCAATCACCAGCACCCGCACCACGCCTTGCCCCCAGAACGGCTGATCGAGCAGGAGTGCCAGCATCAGCCCGCCGATCGTGGTGATCGCCAGCACCCCCAGCACCAGCACCAGCGTGTTGCGGATGGCGGTGAAAAACGCCGGGTCGGTCAGGAAATAGCGGTAATTGGTCAGCCCGGTGAATTCTTCCATGCCGGGCATGAGCAGGTTGTAGCGTTGCAGCGAAAACCACAGGGTCATCGCCAGCGGCACGATCATCCAGCCCAGCAGCAACAGCACGGCGGGCGAGACCATCAGACGGGCAGCGATGCGCGAGGCTTGGGTGGACATTTGGGCGCTCCGGTAAAAGAGGCCCGGGGGCAACGGCTGCCGCCCCCGGCCGATGGGCTTACTTGAGATAACCGGCCTTGGTCATTTCGCGCGTGGTCAGCGCCTGCGCATTGGCCAGCGCCTCTTCCATCGAGGTGGTGCCCGCCAGTGCCGCCGAGAACTGCTGGCCCACCGCCGTGCCGATGCCCTGGAACTCGGGGATCGCGACAAACTGCACGCCCACATAGGGCACCGGGTCCACGGTCGGGTGGGTCGGGTCAGCCGCGTTGATCGAGTTGAGCGTCATCGCCGCAAAGGGCACTTTCGCATATTCGGGGTTGGCATAAAGCGACGAGCGGGTGCCCGGAGGCACATTTGCCCAGCCCTCTTTGGAGGCCACGAGCTCGGTGTAGCCCTTCGAGGTCGCCCATTCGACGAATTTCAGCGCCGCATCGGCCTTTTGCGTGCCAACCGGAATCGCCAGGTTCCAGGCCCAGAGCCAGTTGCCGTGCTTGGCAATGCCGGCCTTGTTCGGCGCAAGGGCAAAGCCGACCTTGTCGGCCACGGTGCTGTCTTTCGGGTTGGTCACGAAAGAGGCGGCGACGGTGGCATCGATCCACATGCCGCATTTGCCCTGCTGGAACAGCGCGAGGTTTTCGTTGAAACCGTTGTTGGCGGCACCGGGCGGGCCGTAATTGGTCATCATGTCGAGATAGTCGGTGAGCGTGGCCTTCCAGGCTTCGCCGTCAAACTGGGGTTTCCAGTCCATGTCGAACCATTTCGCGCCGTAGCTGTTGGCCATGGCCGACAGGAAGGCCATGTTCTCGCCCCAGCCGGCCTTGCCGCGCAGGCAGATGCCATAAACCTCGGCATCCTTGTCGGTCATCGCGGCGGCGGCGGCCTTGATATCGTCCCAGGTGGGTTCGGCGGGCATGGCGAGGCCGGCCTTTTCCATCAGATCGGTGCGATACATTATCATCGAGCTTTCGCCATAGAAGGGCGCGGCGAAAAGCTTGCCGTTGTCGCTCAGACCGCCGCGGATGGCGGGCAGCAGGTCATCGACATCGTAATCGGCGCCGAATTCGAGCGGCATCAGCCAGCCCTGCTTGCCCCAGATCGGAACTTCATAGGTGCCGATCGTCATCACGTCGAACTGGCCGCCCTTGGTGGCGATATCGGTGGTGACCTTCTGGCGCAGCACGTTTTCCTCGAGCGTGACCCATTCCACCTTGATATCGGGATTGGCCTTGTAGAAGTCGTCCATCAGCCCCTGCATACGGACCATGTCGCCATTGTTCACGGTGGCGACGGTGATGGTGGTTTCAGCCGCCGCAACGGTGGCCAGCGCGCCAAGGGCGCAGGCGCCCATCAGCGCCCGGAAAGTGTGTTTCATGGTGTCCTCCCAGACATTGAGCATTTGCCCAATCAATGAGTAAATGTTCAATCAACGCGAAGCGTCTGTCAATCGGGAAAAAATCAAGCAGTCAAACGCGAAAAGCGACGGTTCTCGGGCGGTTTGCGAATTGCCGCGCTGCGGAATGCGGCCCGGTCAGGCCAGAAGCGCGCGGGCGGTCGATTCGTCGGTGACAAGGCCATTGACCAGCCGCCCGGCCAGCGCGCCGCGCATGGCGGGCAGTTTTGTCTGCCCCGCCGCCAGAGCGATCACCGGTTTTTGCCGCCCCGCCTCGATCCGGTACGAGCCGATCAGCCGCGTGGTTTCGGTGTCGATATAGCGGCCCTTGGCGTCGAACACGCCGCCCACCACCTCGCCCACCGCCCCGGCCGCCCGCATTTCGGCCAGTTGCGCGGCGGTGATGAAACCGTCCTTGTAAAGCGGCGCATCGGCGCCCATCTGGCCGATGCCGACAAAGGTGACATCGGCCTCGGCCGCCAGCGCCATCACCGCCTGCACCGGGCGCAGCGCGTTGAACAGCGCGCGTTCAGCGGCGGTATCGGTGATGACGGGCACCAGCATCGGGAAATGCGGCAGTTGCAGCTTGTCGGCCATGCGCATGATGACATCGTAAAAGCTGGCAGAGCCATCGGGGGCGATGTTGCCGATCAGCGAAACGATGCGATGGGGCGCATGGGGGCTGCGGATCACCTCGCCGGCCATCGCCGCCAGCGACCGCCCGGTGCCAAAGGCGATAATCAGCGGCTCGGCCCTGGCCAGATAGGTTTCCAGCAGCTTGGCGGCGGCGGGGGCGGTGGCGCGGGCGCTGTCGGCCCCCTCGGGAAGGGCAGGCACGACCCGCGCCACCTGCAGCGCGAACCGCCGGGTCAGCGCGGCCTCCAGCTCCAGACAGGCGGAAATCTTGTGGTCGAGCCGCACATGCACCAGCCCGTCGCTCATTGCCTTGGCCACCAGGCGCTGGGCGCGCTGGCGCGACACGCCCAGTTCGGCTGCCACCTGATCCTGGGTCAGCCCGCCCAGATAGTAAAGCCAGCCGGCACGGGCGGCCTCGTCTTGCGGGTTGGTGTCGAACTCGTTCATCACGGCAGGCTTTCGGTTTGGCATTGCGGGGAGGGCCCACCTTGCGGCGGTTGGTGCAGCAGCGTGGCAAGGGCGGAAAATGCGGAAAATTGCAGCGCCGGGCGGCAGGTTTCGGGGGTGGAGAGATCGCGCCCGGCCAGGTGGCTGCCGCCGGTAAAGCGCCAGACCGTCATGCCCGCGGCCAGACCCGCGCGGATGCCGTTGAGGCTGTCTTCGATCACCAGACAGCGCGTGGGCGCGACGCCCATCTGCGCGGCTGCAAACCAGAACAGATCGGGGGCCGGTTTGCCGCGCTCCACCTGGCTGGCGGTGAACAGCCTTGT
>CAZPWV010000157.1:3508-5693 GCA_964590825.1 uncultured Rhodobacter sp.
AGCGAGCGCTCGGCGCGGGGCCGCGAGGAGGAGGTGGCCACGCACCACGGGCCGCGCAGCGCATCAAGCGCCTGCGCCACGCCCGGCATCACCCGCAGGTCGCGCTCGAAGGCGGCCAGCAGCCGCGCCCGGTAGCGGGGTTCGAAATCCTCCGGCAGGTCAAGCCCGAATGCGGTGCGGATCTGTTTGAGAACAACCGGATAGGAGCGGCCCAGAAAATGCCGGGCAACGTAATCGAGGTCGATCGTCACGCCGTTTTCCGCCAGTTCGGCGATCAGCATCTGCGCCGAGATATTCTCGCTGTCGATCAGCACGCCGTCGCAATCGAAGATAATCAGGTCGAACATCGCCGCCTCCTCTGGCGCCCAACCCTAAAGCATGTCGCGCAGGAGTGGGAACCGGTTTTGCGCGCTTCGGACAGGCGAAATCAGCGGGTTGGGGCGGGTCGCATGACGGCGAAGGGGTGCGGCCCACTCTAGCGGCCCGGCTGCCCGGCGAAAAGGGGGGATGGGAGCGCTACCAAATAATAAATCAACATGAGTTATCTATTGACCGAACCCTCGACTCGGTTCAAACTCCTGCCAAGCCCTGAGGAGGGGCGGAGCAAGAGCTACGGGAGGAGATACCGTGATGAAACGTAAAGCGGCCCTGATGGGCGCCTCTGTTGTGGTGTTCACTGCATTGGCCGGCGTGGCCTCGGCCGAGGTGGGCGCCTGCCTGATTACCAAGACCGACACCAACCCCTTCTTTGTCAAGATGAAGGAAGGGGCATCGGCCAAGGCGACGGAAATGGGGATCACCCTGTCCACCTATGCCGGCAAGATCGACGGCGATGTCGAAACCCAGATTGCCGCCGTTGAAAGCTGCATCGCGGCGGGGGCCAAGGGCATCCTGATTACGCCGTCGGACAGCCGCGCGCTGGCGCCGGTGGTGGGCAAGGCACGCGAAGCCGGGGTGCTGGTGATTGCGCTGGATACGCCGTTTGAGCCTGCCGATGCGGCCGATGCCACCTTTGCCACCGACAACTTTCTGGCGGGCGAGCTGATCGGCAAATGGGCGGCGGCGAAGATGGGCGATACCGCGGGCGCGAAAATCGCGCTTCTGGACCTCAACGCCTCGGAAATCTCGGTCGATTACCTGCGCGACAACGGCTTCTTGCAGGGCTTTGGCGTCGATATCAAAGACCCGAAAGACATTGGCGACGAGGATGACGCCCGCATCGTTGGCAATGACGTGACCAATGGCAACGAAGAGGGCGGCCGCACCGCGATGGAGAACCTGCTGCAAAAAGACAGCGGCGTGAACGTGGTCTACACGATCAACGAACCGGCGGCGGCGGGGGCCTATGAGGCGCTCAAGGCCGTGGGTCTGGAAAAACAGGCGTTGATCGTTTCGGTGGATGGCGGTTGCCCCGGCGTGCAGAACGTCAAGGAAGGCGTGATCGGCGCCACCTCGATGCAGTTCCCGCTGCTCATGGCCTCGAAAGGGATCGAGGCGATTGCCGCCTTTGCCGCCGATGGCACCAAGCCGGTCAATACCGAAGGCCTCGATTTCTACAACACCGGCGTTGAACTGATTACCGATCAGCCGGTCGAGGGGCTGCCCTCGATCAGCTCGGACGAAGCGCTGAAGATGTGCTGGGGCTGAAAAATCGGTGTAAGCTGACAGGAGAGGCGGGCCGAAATGCCGGGTGCCGCCTCTCTTTCATATGGGCCGCGCGGAGGGGGACAGATGAGCGAGACCGGGACAACCCGCAAGGGGCAGGCGTTCGAGCAGGTGCTGGAACACAGCGATACGCGCGTGGCGCAATTCGACGGCAAGGCGAAGGGTCTGGTGGAGCGGTTGCAGCACGGGCTGCACGGCAACCCGACGCTGGTGCCGGTGATCGTGCTGGTGGTGGCGATTGCGGTGTTTGGCCTGGTGGCGGGGGGCAAGTTCTTTTCGGCGCTGAACCTGACGCTGATCCTGCAACAGGTCTCGATCATCGGCATTCTGGCGGCGGCGCAATCGCTGATCGTGCTCACCGCCGGCATCGACCTTTCGGTGGCGGCGATCATGGTGTTGATGTCGGTGGTTGCGGGCAACCTTGCCGTTTACATGGGCGTGCCCACGGTGCTGGCGCTGGGCGTGGCCTTTGCCGGCGGGGCGGGGGCGGGGCTGATGAACGGGCTCTTCATCACCCGGA
>CAZPWV010000158.1:0-4066 GCA_964590825.1 uncultured Rhodobacter sp.
AGCTGTTGGATCGTCGGCATTCGGTTCCCCGTTCTGCTGTCAATACTCGCACCCAAGCGGGGTGCGCTGCTTCTCGACGGCGCCTCGTGCCCATCACGAAACGCCAAACCCGCTTGCCCTTCGAAAGAAGGCCAAACGGCTGATATCCAGAGGATCGAGGCTATGGGGCCCCAAGCCAAAACGCCCGAGAGACTCAGTGAGACTCAGGGCGGCGGCGCTGGATGTGGCGGCTATAGGGGGGGGGCGGCAGGAAGTCAACCGCAACCGCACCCCGCGCGACGCCCGGATCTGGCGGCCCTTGCCCCGGCCCGGCCCTCAGACCCGTTGCAGGAAGATGTAGCGTTGCATCTCGTCCATCCGCGAGCGATCCGTGGCGGCGATGCGCCAGCCCCTGGCGTTTTGCTCAAGCCAGCCCAGGCTCATCGAACTGTCGCCATAGGTGGCATCGGGGTCTTCGGCGCGCCCGGCATGGGGGCGGAAGGCATAGCCCCGGCTGCGATGCGCCGCCAGATAGGGTTCGGCATCCTTGGCGCTGTGGCCTTTCATGTTTTCAAACCGCTGCGGCCAGTATTCCTCGGGGCGGATGGTGATGCAGGCCACCCCCCCCGGCCGCACCGAGCCGGCCATTGCCGCCAGCGCCCCGGCCGCGGTATCGCCCCGCAGATGGGTAAAGATCGAAAACGCGAAAACCAGATCAAACGGCCTGTCGAACGGCAGGCCCGCGGGTTTTGCATCAATCTTTTTCACCCGGTCGGCAAAGCCGGCCCTGCGGCTTTCCTCAAGCGAGCTTTCCCAGGCATCCACTCCCCAGAGATTGGCGGTGTAATAGCTGAACAGCCGCAAAAACCGGGCGTAGCCGCAGCCGTAATCGAGAATTGCGCGGCCTTGCAGCGACTGGCCGGTGATGGCGGTGAAATTCTCCGACACCGAGCGGACGAAATCGAGCGACTGGATCAGCAGACGTTCTTCCGTGGCGCCCGTCCATTTCCGCTGCACCTCGACGGGTGACATCGGCGGCAAAAGCTGTGCCAGCTTCGGGTATCCGGCCAGCGGCGACGCCCAGAGCACGGCGCCAAAATCGCCCAGGCCCAGATCGCGCAAACCGGCCATTGCGGCATCGCGGGTAGTGATGGCGGGGTCACTTTCGAGCCGGGAAAGAACATCCTTGATGAATTGAAACATGGAATTCTCCTGCTGGACGACCAAGCCGCCGGAACCGGGCTTTGCCTTTGGCGGAGCCCCCTTGCGGCCAAGCCGTGAAAACACATTGCGGATCACCGCGCAACTCCTCTTGCGCAACGCCCCGCCCCACCTTTGCCGCGCTCAGACATCCCGCATCAGCCGGTTCAGCGCGTCGAAATCGAGGCCGAATTTCTGCCGCAGGATCGAGGCGGCCCGTTTGTCTTCGAGCAGGTCGCGGCTGCCGGAAAAATGCGGGTTCGATTTGTTGTCGCGGTGCAGCGAGCGCAGATAGACAAATTCCGACTGGTCCATCCAGGTGTCGTGATACTGGCCCAGCGCCCGGTGGTTGTAGGCATAGATGTTCTTGCTGAAATCCACCGGGGCAAGCAGCGCCGTGCCGATCGACAGCGGCGTGCGTTCGCTGGCCTTGTGATACTCGGTGCCCTGCTTCGAATAGGTCAGGTAAAGCCCCTTGTTGAAGGCAATGCCGATGGGTTCGTCCTGCTCCGGGATCGGGTGCAGCTTTGCCGCCAGCCGCCGCAGCATGGCGATGTAATCGAGCGAGACGGCATCGTCGTCATCCAGCCGGAAAGTGGTGCGATGGGTGAAACCAGTGCTCGCCACCTCGTCAAAGGCCTCGCGGATGGCGGGGTAATGGTTCATCGGCGGCCGCTCCACGACCTGCACAAAAGGCAGGGGCGCCAACAGCTTGTCCAGCCGCTTGCGCCAAGGCTTGGGCAGGTCTTTCGCCACCAGAAAAATGACGGTGAAATCCTTGTCGGTCTGGCCGATCAGACTTGGCAGGCAGATCGCCTCGAACAGCCGAAAGCGACGCTCCAGCCGGGCCTCGTCGAACAGGAAGCCCTGCATCGCTTCGACGCTGTCGAAACCGGGGTAGAAATCGCCCGTGGTGACAAGGGAAAACCGGATCAGACCAACGATCTGGTTGCAAAATGCCTTGGCCATTGCGCTACCCCCGTTTCGGACGGTGCAGCAATGCCGCTGCCTGCCCGTTGAAAATCAGCCACAGCATCCAGCCAAGGCTGAGTGTAATCAAGACCGCAAAAACGGTATCGGAGGCAAAATGCCGCCCCGTCACCACCCGCTGCACTACAATGAAGCCCGGCAAAAACACCGCCACCACCCGCAGATAGCCCCGCTGCCAGCCGGCCAGCCGGGGCAGCAGCGCCGCAAACAGCCACAGCGCCAGCCCCAGAACCACTGCCGCCGAAACCTCGCCCGAGACAAAGGAACAGTTGCGGCTGCATTGATCGGCAAATTCCCCTGCCGGGGTAAACAGCTTGTCGCCGCCAAATTCGGTGACCGTGGCCGGGCGGGCCCGGCCCGACTGCGCCTTGAGCCATCCATTCACCACAAGACCCGGCGCCAGAAGAAACAGGGTGAACAGATACCCCCAGACCCCCGCCCGCAGCCCTGCCACGGCCCGGCCCCGCGCCCAGCCACGCAGCATGGCAAAGCCCGCAAACAGGAAAAGCACGATCGCACCATCCCAGATGCGTTGGCGCAGCCATTCCCAAGTCGGGTTGCCCACCACAGCAAAGCCGGCATCGGCGCGCCAGAACAGCCCCGAGACAAGCAGATCGACCGAAGGGGCGCCGCGAAACAGGGCAATGGCCACAAGCCACCCCGCCAGAAGCCACCGGCCCGTCATCTGCAGATCAATTCCCGGCATCAATGCACGCCGCCTCCACCCGATAGGGGGCAAAGCCCTTGCCTGCCCAAACGCCCGTTCCCTTGAGATCGGCAAGAGCCGGCACCGGCCCCGCCCCGCAGTCAAGAGGTGCCTGCGCAATCACCAGCAAGGGGCCGCGATACTCGGCCGGCAAGGCAAAGTTCTGTTCGTAGTAATGCCTTGCGCGGCCCTTGGGCTGCGGCGCGTAGATGCGCACCCCCGCATCGCGCCCGCTATGAAACAGATCGGCCAGAATATCGCGGTTGGCGGCATAGACCGGCAGACCCTCGGCCTGGGCCAGCGCCACAATCCGGGTGCTGAGATCGGCCCGGCCAAGGTAGCGTTTCAGCACGGGTTTGCCATCCACAACCGGCCAGGGCGCCGCCACGATCAGCAGCGGCACGACAAGAGCCGCCACCGCATTGACCCCAAGCGCCGCCCAGCGCCCCCAGCCCGGCAACACCAGCACCGCCAGAACCGTTCCGGCAAAATAGGCGGCCACCGCCCAGTTCGCCTGCGCCTCGCCCAGAAAGGCCTGCACCGTCACCGCCACCAGCGGCGGCAGTGACAGCAGAACAAGGGCGCGGCGCGGCGCGGTGCCCGGATGCGCATAGCCCCAGAGAAGCGCCGCAAAACTCACCGGGCCAAACACCGCAAACTGCGCCGCAACAAACCCCGCCATTGCCGCAAGATTGGCCCCCGCCCCCTCGCGCAGCCAACCCACATTGTCCATCGTGTGGCTGAGGGTGGTCAGCTTGTGGGTCAGGTTCCACGCCACATTGGGCGCGATGACCAGCCCGAAGACCGCCAGCAGGATCAACCCGTTGCGCCAGCCAATCCGGCGACCCGGCACAAGCGCCATGGTCAGCGCGATGCCAAACAGAAAATAAACCGCCGCATATTTCGCCAGAAAGGCAAAACCGATGGCGGCCCCCGCCAGCGCCGCCATGCCGGGGCTGCGGCGCTCACCGGCCCGCCAGAAAAACAGGAGCGCCGCCGCAAAGAACGGCGCCATCACCGTGTCGGTGGTGATGAGATACGAGCCGAGCGCGGTAAACGGCAGCGTGATGTAAAGCACCGCCGTCCAGAGCGCGGCCCCCGCCCCACCGATACGGGCCGCCAATCCGCCCAGCAACAGCGCGGTGGCACCATGCAGCAGCGGCCCCGGCATCCGCACCCAGAACCGCGCAT
>CAZPWV010000158.1:4076-5686 GCA_964590825.1 uncultured Rhodobacter sp.
CCCCGCCAGATCGGTGACGAGCCGGATCAGCCAGCCAATCAGCGGCGGTTTCGAATAATAGCCAAAGTCGAGCCTTTGCCCCCAAAGCCAGTATTGGCTTTCGTCAACGAACAGATCGGTGCGGTCCAATGCCAGCGCCAATAGCCGCAGCGCCACGACCGCAGCGACCACAAGCAATGCCGGGCGCAACCAGCCCCCGGCTTCAGGCGTTGGTCTGCTTTGCCGCATGGATCAGCCACAGGTTGCGCGAATAGATCACCACGCCGGGCAACTGGCCCAGCACGATGACGGGCTCATGACGGTGCAGCGCATAGGCCAGCAACATCACCCCGCCCGCCAGCGAGAAATACCAAAACGCCACCGGCATCACCGACTGCCTGGCCCGCTCCGAAGCGATCCACTGCAAGACGAACCGCGCGGTGAACATCAGCTGCGCGCCCAGGCCAAAGACCACCCACCAAAGCTCGGCGGTGGTCTGCACGCCCGCCCAATCGAAGAGCCACTGCATCGGGTCAGCCTTTCACGTCACTGGGGCGCGATTTCTTGCGCCGCTTTATCAGCCAGGCCACACCCAGCAGATCGACCGCACCCACAAGACCGCGTTGCAGGTTGGAATAATGCGACCGGCCCCCGCCACGGGCCCGATGCGCCACATCCACATGCGCCACCGCCCAGCCATCGCGTGCGAACAGCGCCGGCAGGTAACGGTGCATGTGATCGAAATAGGGCAGTTGCAAAAACGGCTCGCGGCGAAACGCCTTGAGCCCGCAGCCGGTATCGCGGGTGCCATCTTTCAGCACCCAGGCCCGCAGACCGTTGGCAAACCGCGAGGCCAGCTTTTTCGACAGCGTGTCCTGCCGCCCGACCCGCTGCCCCGCCACCAGGCCGATGGCTTCGGCGCCGGGGGCTTCGAGCGGTGCGATCAGCCGGGGCAATTCTTCGGGCGGGTTTTGCCCATCGCCGTCGAGCGTGGCGCAAATACCCCCCCGCGCGGCCCTGACGCCCGAGTTCACCGCCGCCGACTGCCCCCCGGCGCGGTCATGGCGCAGCACCCGCAGCCGCGGCGCCATGGCCAGACGGGCCTGCAAGATCGCCGCCATGCCGTCATCGGAGGCGTCATCGACCACGATCACCTCGTAGTCGCGCCCAGCCAGCGCCGCATCGATCCCGTCAAGCAGCGCGGCAATGTTCTCCGCCTCGTTTCTGGCGGGGATGACGATGGAAATCTCGGTCATGCGATCGGGCCCCCTGCGCCTCTGCGGCTGGCTTTCTCATAGCGGCGGCACGGCCAGAAGTAAACTTGGCCGCGACCCGGAGGCAAAACCTCGCCCGGATGTGAAAACCCCCGCGCAAGGCCTTGCGCGGGGGTTCGTTTTCAGCCCCTGGCCGATCAATCGCGGCTTTCGGGCGTTTCCACCGGGCCGAAATCGGCCTCGTCCATCGAGGTGTCGATGGGCGCCGCCAGAGCCGCGGCTTCCTCGGCCTCGGCGCGACGGGCTTCGATCACCGTATGGTCACGCTCGGCGGCGATCTTGCGCACGCGGGTGGTGGCGCCACCCGTGCCCGCCGGGATCAGACGGCCGACGATGACGTTTTCCTTCAGGCCAACC
>CAZPWV010000159.1:0-2021 GCA_964590825.1 uncultured Rhodobacter sp.
AAAAACCTCACCAAGGGCGGCGAGTATTACTGGGTCTTTGCCGTGCTGGTGCCTACGCCCGAAGGTTACCTTTCGGTGCGGCTCAAACCCTCGACGCCGCTGTTCGAGCGCATTCGCACCATCTACGAATCCATCAGCGCCCGTGAGCGGGCCGAAAAGATGGATCCGGAGGAAAGCGCGGGGCTGTTGCGCCAGGCGTCGCTGGAGGAAGGTTTTTCAAGCTATACCAGCTACATGGCCTTTGCGCTCGGGCAGGAAATGGCGGCGCGCGATGCGAAACTGGGGCGTCCGGCCGATCCGCGCACGCGGCGGCTGATCGAGATGAACACCGCGCTCGAAAATACCACGCAAGAGCAGGTCAAGCTGTTGCGCAGTTTCGAAGCGCTGCAATCGATCCCCAACAACATGCGCATCGTCGCCTCGCGGCTGGAGCCGTCCGGGGGGCCGGTTTCGGCGATTTCCGAAAATTACAAGGCCTCGTCGCTGGTGATCTCGGAGCGGTTGCGCAACTTTGTGGCCGGGCGCGACAACCTGTGTGACCGCGTCTCGCGCGAGGCGGCACGGGCACTGTTCCTGCTGGGTTCCAATCGCGTCCTCGCGGAGATGAACCGCAATTTCATCGATTCTCCGGTCATCGAGGGGATCGACTGGGCGCAGGAACGGGCCTTGCTGCATGATCTCGAAGCGAGTTCCCTGCGCGATACCCGCGCGGCGATGGAACGCGCCGTGGGCCATGCCGAAGCGCTCAGCCGTGTCAGCGCCGAGATTCGCCGCCAGATGCTGGGGCTGGACACGATCCGGGTTCTGGGGCGGGTCGAATGCGGCCGGATGCGTGACAGCAACGGCGGGCTTTCGGCCACCATCGACCAACTCGACACGTTTCACGCCGATATCAAGACCCGCCTTGAATCGATCATGCGCCTGTCCGAAGAGATCAGCGCCGCGATGAACCTCTATCTGCGCAGCGACATGCGCTAGATCAGCCGCCGATCAGCGCGGAAATCAGCGCCTGTGCTTCGGGGCTGTCCCATTCTGCGCCGCCGATCAGACGCGCCACCTCGCGGCCCTCGGCGTCGATCAGCACCGTGACCGGCAGGCCCATGACCCCCATGGCGCGGGAAATGCTTTGCTTTTCGTCAAGGAATGCGGGCAGTTGCGTCACCCCGGCCGTTTCGAAAAAGGCGGCAATCTTGGCCGGGCTGTTGCGCCCCGTGGCCAGCGTGACTACCTGAAACGCCTCGCCCCCCATGGCTGCCTGCAGCCGGTCGAGGCTGGGCATTTCCTTGCGGCAGGGCGCACACCAGGTGGCCCAGAGGTTGAGCAACACCACCTTGCCCCGGTAGTCGCTCAGCCGGTGCTCGCCGCCCTCGGCATCGAGAAACGGCAGGTCCGCCGGCGTGGCCAGCGGCGCGTCATAGACCACGAGCTTGCCCATGGCGCCGGTTTTCAGCGCCGCCAGATCGGCGGCGACAGCGGCATTTGCACCAAGGCACAGGGCCGTATAAAGGACGATCAACCGCAGCATGTTGCCTCCGACGAAGGGCCAGACGATGACCGACACCGCAAAATCTTCCAACGCCATGTGGGGCGGGCGTTTCGCCGCTGGCCCGGACGCGATCATGGAGGCGATCAACGCTTCGATCTCGTTCGACAAGCGGCTTTACGCGCAGGATATTCGCGGCAGCCGGGCCCATGCGGCGATGCTCGGCGCAACGGGCATTCTCACGCATAGCGATGTCGAGGCGATCGGGGAAGGGCTGCTCACGGTCTTGTCAGAGATCGAGGCGGGGAACTTCACCTTTTCCACCGCGCTGGAGGACATTCACATGAATGTCGAGGCGCGGCTGAAGGAGATCATCGGCGAACCGGCCGGGCGGCTGCACACGGCGCGAAGCCGCAATGACCAGGTGGCGACCGATTTCCGCCTTTGGGTGCGCGATCAGGCCGATGCCGCACAAGAGGCGCTGAGTGCGCTGATGCGGGCGCTGCTGGCGCAGGCCGAGGCCGGGGCCGATTGGGTG
>CAZPWV010000159.1:2031-5602 GCA_964590825.1 uncultured Rhodobacter sp.
CTCTGGGTCAAGGCCGAACTCGAACGCACGGAAAAGGCGCTGACCGGGCTCATCGCCGCCTTCCTCGACAAGGCGGAAGAGCATGCCGCTACCGTGATGCCCGGTTTCACCCATCTGCAAACCGCCCAGCCCGTCACCTGGGGCCACCACATGATGGCCTATGTCGAAATGCTGGCCCGCGACCGGTCGCGCTTTGCCGATGCGCGGGCGCGGATGAACGAATGCCCCTTGGGCGCTGCTGCGCTCGCCGGCACCGGCTTTGCCATCGACCGGCACATGACGGCCAGCGCACTGGGCTTTGACCGCCCTGCCGCCAACAGCCTCGATGCGGTTTCCGACCGCGATTTCGCGCTGGAATTCCTCTCTGCCGCCGCCATCTGCGCCACGCATCTGAGCCGGCTGGCGGAGGAGTTGGTCATCTGGTCTTCGGCGCAGTTCCGTTTCGTGGCGATGTCTGACAAATGGTCCACCGGTTCGTCGATCATGCCGCAAAAGCGCAACCCTGATGCCGCCGAGCTGATCCGCGCCAAGATTGGCCGGGTGCTGGGGGCGGCGGTGGCGCTTTTCACCGTGATGAAGGGTCTGCCGCTCGCCTATTCAAAGGACATGCAGGAAGACAAGGAACAGGTTTTCGATGCCGCCGATACGCTGATGCTGGCGCTGGCGGCGATGGCGGGCATGATGAGCGACCTGACGGTGAACCGTGACCGGCTGGAAGCCGCCGCGTCGAACGGCTTTTCCACCGCCACCGATCTGGCCGACTGGCTGGTGCGCGAGGCGGGCCTGCCCTTCCGCGAGGCGCATCATGTAACGGGCACGCTGGTGGCGATGGCTGAAAAGCAGGGCTGCGATCTGCCCGATCTTGGCCTTGACGCGCTGAAATCCGCCCATCCGGCCTTGACCGAGGCGGTCTATTCGGTGCTCGGGGTTCACAATTCGGTCGCTTCGCGGCAGTCTTATGGCGGCACCGCGCCCGATCAGGTTCGGGCACAGGTGGCGCGCTGGAAGGCGCTGTTGGGGTGAGCCTTGCGGGCAGACCGCGGCGGGGAGAATGGAATGCGTCTTGTCGTTGTGATGATGCTGGCGGTGGCGCTGGGCGCTTGCGGCGTTGATGGCCTGCCCGCCCCGCCGATGTCGGGCAGCACGCCCGACCCCGGCGCTGCGGATACGCCGTGATCCGGGCGCTGAGCCTGTTGGCTGTTCTGGTGCTGGCCGCCTGTTCGTCGCCGCAGGCCGGGGTTTATCGCGCCCGCGATGGCACGATTGCCACGTCGGTGGCCTCGAATGTCGGGCCGGTGACGGTGGGGATCAGCAACTCCGGTGCCGGCCATCTGGGCACGAACCTGGGTTGGCTGAGCATCGGCGCGGGTTTCTGAGCCGCGCGCCGCGAGGCTGCTTTTCACGCCGGGGGCAAACCGCTAAGGAGAGGCAGAGGAACTCCGAGGGCGCGATGGATCATTTTCTGTATCGAAACGGCGAGCTTCATGCCGAGGACGTGGCCATTGCCGATATCGCGGCGGCGGTCGGCACGCCCTTCTATGTCTATTCCGCGGCCACGCTGGAGCGCCATTTCCGGCTGTTTGACGAGGCTCTGGCGGGCACCGAGCACCTTGTCTGCTTTGCCATCAAGTCGAACTCCAACCTGGCCGTGCTGAGGCTTCTGGGCAATCTGGGCGCGGGGATGGATGTGGTCTCGGGCGGCGAATACCTGCGCGCCAAGGCGGCCGGCGTGCCCGGTGAGCGGATCGTGTTTTCCGGCGTCGGCAAGACGCGGGCAGAAATTGCGCTGGCGCTGCAGGGCGGTATCCGGCAGTTCAACGTCGAATCCGAGCCGGAACTTCGAGCGATTTCGCAGATTGCCACCGCCCTGGGGGTGACGGCGCCAATCGCGCTGCGGGTGAACCCCGATGTCGATGCGAAGACGCATGAGAAAATCGCCACCGGCAAGTCAGAAAACAAGTTCGGCATTCCGATTGCCAAGGCCCGTGCGGTTTATGCCGAGGCGGCGGCGCTGCCCGGCCTTGATGTGGTGGGCGTCGATGTGCATATCGGCAGCCAGCTCACCGAACTTGCCCCCTTCGAGGCCGCTTTCACCAAGCTGCGGGAGCTGACGCTGGCCCTGCGCGCCGATGGCCACAATATCCGCCGGCTCGATCTGGGCGGCGGCCTGGGCATTCCCTACACCCGCTCCAACGAGGCGCCGCCGCTGCCCACCGATTACGGCGCGATGATCCGCCGCGTGCTGGGCGATCTGGGCTGCGAGATCGAGATTGAGCCGGGGCGGCTGATTTCGGGCAATGCCGGGCTGATGGTGGCCTCGGTGATCTGGCTCAAGGAGGGCGAGGGGCGCAATTTTGTCATCCTCGATGCCGCGATGAACGATCTTGTGCGGCCCTCGATGTATGGCGCCCATCACGATATCATTGCGGTGACCGAACCCGCCCCCGGCACCGCTGCACAGCCCTATGACGTGGTCGGTCCGGTGTGCGAAACCGGTGATACCTTTGCCAGGGGGCGCGATCTGACGCCGCTGGTCGCCGGTGATCTTGTCGCCTTCCGCTCGGCGGGGGCTTACGGTGCGGTGATGTCTTCGGAATACAACTCCCGCCCGCTCATCCCCGAGGTTCTGGTGTCGGGGGATCACTTCGCCGTCATCCGCGCAAGACCGAGCTATGAGGAAATGCTGACCCGCGATAGCATTCCGGAATGGCTCTAGGCGTGGTGCCGGGGCCGGAGAGGATTGATGCCGCAACGCCCCCCACCTCTGCCCCCGGCTGTGCCCCGCGGTCCGGCGGCGCCCCCGGCGGCTGACCCGCTGGCCGGCTTTGCCCGGCCGCTTGCGCTGACGCGGCTGGCGATGACGGTAGAACGGGGGCTGCGGGCATTCTGGCCGCTGATGTCATTTCTGGCGCTGGTTTTTGTCGCCCTCGCCTTTCGGGTGCAGGATCTGCTGGCGCCGCGGGGCGCAAGTGTGGCGGCGGGTGTGGGGGCCTTTCTCGCGGCGCTGGCCCTTGGTTACGGGCTGCGCGGCTTTCGGAGCCCGTCCCCGGCCGAGGCGCTGGCGCGGCTTGATGCGGCTTTGCCGGGGCGTCCGCTCTCGGCGCTGGGCGACACCATGGCATTGGGGCAGGCCGATCCGGCTTCGCGGGCGCTTTGGGCGGCGCATCAGGCGCGGATGGCCTTGGCGGCGGCGGCGGCTCGTGCGCCCCTGCCCAACCCCGATCTTGCACCGCGCGACCCCTTTGCGTTGCGGCTGACAGCGCTGACGGCGCTGAGCGTGGCGCTGATTTTCGGCGCGCCGCTTGCGGTTTTCGAACCCGCCGCACGGCCCCGTGCCCCCGGATCTGCCGAGGCGGCGATGGGTCCATCCTGGGAGGGCTGGGCCGAACCGCCGCGCTACACCGGCAAGCCGGGGCTTTACCTGAACACGTTCGAAAGCGCAGAGGTTTTCCTGCCCGAAGGCACGCAGATCCGGATGCGGTTTTATGGCGCCCCCGAGGCATTGCCGTTTTCCGAAACCGTTTCCAGCCCCGCCGCCGACCCCGCCGCCGACCCCCCCGCTGGCCCGGCC
>CAZPWV010000160.1:0-5578 GCA_964590825.1 uncultured Rhodobacter sp.
GTTCATCCAGATGGGCACGGCGCTGGGCGGGGCGGGCGACGATACGCTGGTGGGCGGCGCCAATGGCTATGTGCTCGATGGCGGCGCGGGCAACGATGTGCTGGGCTTTTCCGGCGGTTACACCGAAGGCGGGCAGATGACCGGCGGCAGCGGGCAGGACACTTTCAACCTCTCCGAACGCTCGATGGATGTCTCGCGCTATGGTGTGAATCAGGTCACCGTTACCGATTACACGGCGGGCGAAGACCAGGTTGCCATTGGCGGCCAGGTGCTGACCCAGGACGATATTGACAACGATTTTTCCGATTTCTCAGGCAAGATCAGCATTCATGCGGCGGGTGAAAATACCCGGATCACCTGGCGCGAGCCCTATCCGCCCGGCGGCAACGATGGCGGCTATTATGGTGCCGCCGAAATGACGCTGAGCGGCATCAGCGCCGAGGATTTTCTGGCCTCGCTGGCGCCGGCCCCCGAGAGCGCCGATCTTTTGCGGCTCGACGACGGCACGGAAATTCCCACCGTGCCCGTGCCCGAAGAGCAGGCCGCGCCCGAAGAGGAAGACGATCTGCTTGATGCCTGAGCGCGCAAAGCCCGAAATCCCTGCTTTCCTTTGGCCGCCCAACCGCCTAAAGGGGAAATATGTTGCGGGATGACCCCGCGCCTGGGAAACGCGCGATGCAGACCATTACCACCACCGAAGCGCTGGCCGCGTTTTGTGCGAAGGCCAAGGCCGAGCCCTATGTGACCATCGACACCGAATTTCTGCGCGAGCGCACCTATTGGTCCAAGCTTTGCCTTGTGCAACTGGCGCTGCCCGGCAAGGAGGGCGATGCGGTTCTGGTGGATCCGCTGGTCGAGGGGCTCTCGCTTGAGCCGCTTTATGATCTCTTCCGCCACGAGGCCACGGTGAAGGTGTTTCACGCCGCCCGGCAGGACCTCGAGATTTTCTTCGTCGAGGCGGGGGTGTTTCCGAAGCCGCTCTTTGACACGCAGGTTGCGGCCATGGTCTGCGGCTTTGGCGAGCAGGTGGGCTACGAGACGCTGGTGCGCAAGATCGCCCGGCAGTCGCTGGATAAAACCTCGCGCTTCACCGACTGGTCGCGCCGGCCGCTGACCGAGGCGCAGATGGTCTATGCTCTGGCCGATGTGACGCATCTGCGGGTGATCTACGAATTTCTCTCGAAAGAGCTGAAGAAATCGGGCCGCGAGGGCTGGGTGGAAGAGGAAGAGGCGATCTTGCTCAACCCCGAAACCTATATCACCCGCCCCGAAGAGGCCTGGCTGCGGGTCAAGACCCGCACCACCTCGGGGCGGTTTCTGGCGGTGGTGCGCGAACTGGCGCGGTTTCGCGAAACCTATGCGCAGGCCCGCAACATTCCGCGTTCGCGCATCTACAAGGATGACGCGCTGCTGGAACTGGCCTCGACCCGGCCCACCACGATGGACGAATTGGGCAAGTCGCGGCTCTTGCTGCGCGAGGCCCGGCGCGGCGAGATTGCCGAGGGCATCATCGCCGCGGTCACCGCCGGGCAAGAGGCGCGGCCCGAAGACTTTCCGAAATTGCCCGATGAAGACGCGCAGTTGCAGGTCAATTCCGCGCTGGCCGATCTGCTGCGGGTGCTGTTGAAGGCGAAATCGGAAGAAACCGGCGTGGCGGCCAAGCTGATTGCCACCGCCGCCGACCTCGACCGCATCGCCGCCGGCAAACGCGATGTGGCGGCTCTGACCGGCTGGCGCCTTGACGCCTTCGGCACCGATGCGCTGCGGCTGGCCAAGGGCGAAATCGCGCTGACGGCGGTGGGTGGCGCGGTGCGGGTGGTGGTGGTTTAGGGCGCTTAAGCCTTGTGCCGCCAGACCTTCAGGGCGGAGACGATGAGGATTGCCGCCAGAGCAGGCAAGAGTATTGCGCCCGGAATCACCCCAAGCAGGCGACCGCCCAGGAAGGCGCCCACAATCGAGCCCAGGGCCATGACCAGAAGGAACGGTCGGTTTTTACCGATCACGGTGAAGCTCTGGTCGCGGCTGTAGCGCGCAAAGCCCACCAGCATTGTCGGCAGGCTGACCGCCAACGACAGCGAACCCGCAAGCTTGATGTCGGCACCAAACAGCAACACCAGCGTGGGAATGAGAAGCTCGCCCCCGGCGACGCCCATCAAGGAGGCGACAACCCCGATACCGAAGCCGGCGATGACACCCGCAAGCATCTGTGCCGATCCGGTAAGAATCTGGCGCGACGCACCAGCGTCATGCCCGAACAACAGGATCAGAGCAATCAGCACCAGCAGGCCGGCGAGAATTTTATAGAGCGTCGCAGAGGCCAGTCGGGTCGCCCACCCGGCCCCGAACCATGCCCCCGCAAGGCTGCCCGCCAGCAAGTTCAAGACCGTCGGCCAATGCGCGGTGATTGCGTCAAAGGGAACGGAACCGGACCGAAAGGGCAGGGCTGCCGCGACCACCACCAGACTTATCGCCTTGTTCAGGATGACAGCTTCAAGCGCCGCAAAGCGGAATGGCCCGATCAGAAGCGGCAAGCGAAACTCTGCTCCACCAAGCCCGATCAGCC
Organism: uncultured Rhodobacter sp.; assembly: GCA_964590825.1. Lineage (GTDB taxonomy): Bacteria > Pseudomonadota > Alphaproteobacteria > Rhodobacterales > Rhodobacteraceae > Rhodobacter. The sequence goes on from CAZPWV010000160.1 coordinate 2,564, forward strand.
CGCCAAGAGTGCCAATGACTGCACTGCCCGCGAAAGCGGCAGGCAAGTTGCGCTTGATCTGGGTTTCATCGTCCATGCGATATGTTTATAGAGAAATATCGGTGCGCAGAAAAGAAGATTTTTCAAAAGCGGGGCGTGGCGCCCAAAAGGTCGCAAGGCGAAAATGCCCCTAGCGGCTGATCGCGCGCTGGTTGGTGGCGCCGATGACGATGATCTTCTTCACCTCGGCCAGCCGGACATTGCTCAGGAAGGCCGCCACCGTCACCTCGCGCGATTGCGGGGTGAGCACACGGGTGCTGGGCGGGCTGCCGGGGTCGGGCCAGGCCACGACAAAGCGGTAGCTCACCACCCCATCGACCGGCTTGCCATCGTTTTCGGCCAGAAGCTCGGCCCCCCACCAGCCCTGCGTGGGCGGCAGGCCGCTGGCCGAGACGATGGCGCCGCCCTGAGTGGGCTTGATCTCGAGGCTGGTGACCTGCGCCACCAGCTCGCGCGGGTCTTCGGCGACGTCGGGGTAGCCCTCTTTCGGCTCGAGCGAGGTGACCTCTTGCTTGCCGAACCAGTTCCAGGGCAGAACCTTGCTGCCCCAACCGCCGCAACCGGACAGCGCAAGGGCCAGCACAAGCGTCAGGGCAGGGGCGGCGGGGCGGCGGGGCAGGATCATGGGAACTCCGGGCAGATCGCGGGGGTTTCCTTTGGGTAGCCCATTCGGCGCGGTTTGAAAAGCGGCGACTGGGGCACTTTACGCGGCGCGGCGGCGGCGCTAGGCAGGGCCAACCGCAGGAGAGTGCCATGGCCAGCCCCGCCTTTGAAGAGATCGCCGAAACCTTCGACTTCCTCGACGATTGGGAAGACCGTTACCGCCATGTGATCGAACTGGGCCGGGCCCTGCCGCCGATGCCCGAGGCGCTGAAAGTGCCCGCCACCAAGGTGGAGGGCTGCGCCAGCCAGGTCTGGCTGATGGGGCGCATCGAGGGGGCGGGGCCTGCGGCCCGGTTCGATTTTGAAGGTGCCTCGGATGCGATGATCGTGCAGGGGCTGATTGCGCTGTTGCACGCGCTTTATGCCGGGCTGACGGTGGCCGAGGTCGGCCGGGTCGATGCGCGGGCCGAATTGGCGCGGCTGGGGCTTGACGCGCATCTGAGCGCGCAGCGCTCGAACGGGCTGACGGCGATGGTCGAGCGCATTCACGCGCTGGCGCTGGCGGCCGCGCAGGGATGATCTGCGCCGCTGCACAGCCCCCGCGCGGGGCCGCGCTTGCTCTTCGTCCGGGCTTTGCTAGGCTGGGCCAAAGAGGAGGCGAACATGACGCAGGCGTTTTCCGGCCCCGTCCGTCCGCCGGTGGTGGGAATCATCGGCAACAAGGGGGTTTTGGGGACGAGCTATCCGGTGCATACCGCCGGCACGATGAATTCCTGCGCGGTGGCCAATGTGGCGCGCTGTGTGCCGCTGATCGTGCCCACCGATCCGCAGATGGTGCGGCTCGATGACTTGCTGGAGGTCTGCGACGGCTTCTTGCTGACGGGCGGGCGGCCCAATGTCTACCCGTCCGAATACGGCGTCGAGGCCACCGAAAAGCACGGCCCCTTTGACCGCGACCGCGATGCGATCACCTTGCCGCTCATTCGCGCCTGTGTGCAGCGCGGCCAGCCGTTTCTTGGCATTTGTCGCGGCTTTCAGGAGGTCAACGTGGCGATGGGCGGCACGCTGCACCCCGAGATCCGCGAGCTTCCGGGCCGGATGAACCACCGGATGCCGCCCGATGCCTCGCTGGCCGAGAGTTTCGCCCTGCGTCACCGGGTGCGGTTGACCCCCGGCGGACGCTTTGCGCAGATCTTCGGCGCCGCTGAGGTGCGGACCAATACGCTCCACGGTCAGGGCATCTGCCAGCCGGGGCCGCGCATTGTCATCGACGGCCGCGCCGAGGATGGCACGCCCGAGGCGATTTTCGTGCGCGATGCGCCGGGGTTCACGCTGGCGGTGCAATGGCACCCCGAGTGGAACGCCGCCCATGATCCGGTTTCGCGGCCGCTCTTTGAGGCTTTTGGCGATGCCGTGCGGGGCTGGGCGGCGCGGGGTGGGGCGGCGCGGGGTGGCGCGGCAGGGAAGTGAGTATTTGGGCCAAGAAGAAGCCCATTATTTCAGATATTTCGCCGCTTCCTTGCGGGCAAAGGGCTTGAGCGTGGCGCCGTGTTCGGCCAGCCAGAGGCGCACTGCGGCGGCATCGTGCTTGGAGAGCTCGCGCAGCCACCAGGCGATGGCCTTTTGAATGAACCAGTCGCGCTCGGGGGCCAGGCGCACACACCAGTCCAGCACGCGGGCGCGGATGGCCTGTTCCTCGGGCGTCGGGTGGTTGGGTTTGGTGAAGGGCAGGGTGATGACCAGCGCGGCGCGGCGCGACCAGATGTTTTCGCTGTCGAGCCAGCGCTCGACCTGATCGAGCCGCGCGGGGGGGCCGGGCAGGCGCCGCCCGCCCGCCGCACAGGCATGATCGGCCAGCGACCAGGCGTCGAAACCCTCCACCCAGCCGGAAATCACCGCCCAGACCGCGTCATCGGGGCGGATGCGGGCCTGGGTGAGCAATTTGGCCGCTGCCACCCTGGCCTCGTGAATGTCGCTCGCCCAGAGCGCTTGGGCCAGTGCCACGCGCTGATCGAGCGTGCATTGCGCCCGCCAGAGCCGGGCCATGTCCTCGATCAGCGGCACCGGCACGCCAAGGTAACGCCGCGCCACCTTGTGATAGGCGGCGGCGGCAAGGGCCTTCTCGGCGTCGCCACAGGCCTCGAGCGCGGCCAGTGCCTCGTCCAGCGTGGGGGCGGCGCCGGGGCCTTCCTCTGGCTCGGGTTCGGAATACTGGCTGTATTCGGCATCCGAGGCGGCATAGGCCGCGGCCTCTTGCGCCAGTTGCGCCTCTGCCTCGGTCAGCGGGCGGTCTTCGGCCGCGATCACCCGGCTCTTGCGCTTGCGGCTCATTCGACGGTGACCGATTTTGCCAGATTGCGCGGCTGATCCACA
>CAZPWV010000161.1:0-1963 GCA_964590825.1 uncultured Rhodobacter sp.
CATCCATCACCTCGGACCACATGTAGCTGTAATAGCCCGCCGAATAGCCATCGCCGGTGAAGATATGGGCAAAATGCGGGGTCGCGTGGCGCATGGTGATGGCCTCGGGCATCCCGATCTGCGCCAGCACCTCGGCCTGCATCGCCATCGGATCCTTGGGCGCCGCGCCGTCGTGAAAGGCCAGATCGACCAAAGCCGAGGCGACATATTCCACCGTGGCAAAGCCCTGATCGTAGGTCGAGGCCGCCAGAGCCTTGTCCAGCAGCGCCCTGGGCATCGGCGCCCCGCTCTGCCAGTGGCGGGCGTGACGCTCCAGCACCTCGGGCACCTCGAGCCAATGCTCGTACAGCTGGCTCGGCAGTTCCACGAAATCGCGCGCCACCGAGGTGCCCGAAACGAACTGATAGGTCACATCAGACAGCATCTGGTGCAGCGCGTGGCCAAATTCATGAAACAATGTCCGCGCATCGTCATGGCTCAACAGGCAGGGCTCGCCCTTGGCGAAATTGCACACATTGACCACGATCGGCCGCACCTCGGCCCCGAGCTTGCGCTGCGACCGCATCGCCGAACACCAGGCCCCCGAGCGTTTCGAGGTGCGGGCGAAATAATCCCCCAGAAACACCGCAACATGGCGGCCCTTGCGGGTGACCTCCCAGCCGCGCACGTCCCCATGATAAAACGGGCCGTCGATGGCGCGGAACTCCAGGCCAAAAAGCCGGGTGGCGGTTTCGAACATCGCCCCCAGCATCGCCTCGAGCGACAGATAGGGCTTGAGCTGCGCCTCGTCGAAATCATGCTCGGCCACGCGGCGCTTTTCGGCGTAATAGCGCCAGTCACAGGGCTCGAGCGCGGTGTTGATGCCATCGGCGCGCATCATCGCGGTCAGACTGGCGGCATCGGCCTCGGCGCGGGCCTTGGCGGGGGCCCAGACCCGCATCAGCAAATCCCGCACGGTCGCGGGGGTTTTCGCCATCTCGGGTTCCAGCTTGTAGGCGGCAAAACTGGGGTATCCCAAAAGCTTCGCCCGCTCTTCGCGCAGCGCCAGAATTTCGGCCGCAAGCGCACGGTTGTCGGTGGCGCCACTATTGGCCCCCCGCGCCACCCAGGCCGCATAGGCGATGCGCCGCAAGCCGCGATGGGGCGAAAACTGCAAAAACGGCACGATGAGCGAGCGCGACAGCGTCAGCACCGGCCCGTCCTGCCCGCGCTCGGCCCCCGCCGCCCGCGCCGCCGCCACGACAAAATCGGGCAGCCCCGCAAGCTCGTCGGCCGCCAGAGGGCGGAACCAGTCACGCTCATCGGCCAGCAGGTTTTGCGAAAACGCCGTGGACAGAACCGCAAGACGTTCCTTGATCGCCGCCATCCGCGCCGCCGCTGCGCCGGCAAGCGCCGCCCCGGATCGAATGAACATCTGGCGGTAAAGCGCAAGCACACGGACCTGTTCATCGCCCAGCCCCAGCCCGTCGCGGCTCTGCCACAGCGTCTCGATACGCTCGAAAAGCGCCCGGTTCATCGTCACTTCCGAGGAAAAGGCCGCCATTTTCGGCGCCAGATCCCGCATCAGCGCCTCGCGCGCGGGCGTGCTGTCGGCCCCCGCCAGATTGTAATACACCCCCGAAACCCGATCCAGCAGCCCCTCGGCCAGTTCCATCGCCTCGATCGTATTGGCAAAGCTCGGGGCATCGGGGTTGTCGGCGATGGCGGCAATATTCCGGCGCGCCTCGGCCAGCGCCACCTCAAAGGCGGGGGCGAAATCGGCATCGGCAATCGCCGCAAAGGGCGGCAGCGCGAAAGGGCTGGCCCAATCGGCCAGAAGCGGGTTGGGGGGCATCGGTGTGGTCACGGCAATCTCCTTTCGGCCAAGCTAGGGCGCGTGGCCGAAAGGCGCCAGACCCCGGCTTCCAAAGTGATGAAATATCCCCGCGCGGAGCGCTTCCTCAGCCGCAGCCGGGGCCCCGGC
>CAZPWV010000161.1:1973-2469 GCA_964590825.1 uncultured Rhodobacter sp.
TGCCGAGTTCGTGGTCGAACCGGAATGGGAAAGCGCCTTCGAGCTGGCCCGCACCAGCGACAACCCGATGGTCATCGCCAGATAGATCAGCGCGACCACATTATAGGTCTCGAAATAGCGAAAATTGCCGGCCGCCGTGACCTTGCCCAATTGCGTGATATCGGCCACGCCCAGCACCGAAACCAGCGAACTGTCTTTCACCATCGCCACAAAATCATTGCCCAGCGGCGGCAAGATGGTGCGAAACGCCTGCGGAAAGACGATCAGCCGAAAGCGCTGCCAGCCGTTCAGCCCCAGGGCCTTGGCCGCCTCGATCTGGCCTTGCTCGACCGAGAGCAACCCGGCGCGGAAGACCTCGGCCAGAAAGGCCGAATAGGCCAGCACAAGCGCCAGAATGGCGCGCCCCAGCAGCGGAAAGCCGCGCACCGATGCCTGCGGCAAGCCCAGCGCATTCCACCCCGCAATCACCGCCGGCACCAGCGCGAAGGCCACATAA
>CAZPWV010000161.1:2479-3260 GCA_964590825.1 uncultured Rhodobacter sp.
CCGCGCATGACCTCGATGTAAAGCCTTGCCAACTGGCGCAGCACAAGCGAGCGCGACAGCGAGGCCACCGCCAGCGCCAAGCCCAGAGCCAAGGCCCCGCCAAAGCCCAGCAGGGTCACGAAAACGGTGATGCCGATCCCTTTCGACAGCGTGGCATAGATTTTCGCATAGACCGGATCGGCCGCCACCGCGATGGCCAGCCCCAGGCCCGCAGCAACCAGCACCACAAGCCAGAAGGGAAAATCCCGCTCGGGTTCGGGGTTCATTCCCCCATCTTGTAATCGAGGAACCACTTCTTGTTCAGCGTCTCAAGCGTGCCATCGGCCGCCATCTCGGCAATCGCGGCATTGACCGGCGCCACCAGATCGGAGCCTTTCGGGAAGATGAAGCCGAAATCCTCGGCGCCCAGCTTTTCGCCGACGATCTTCAGCTTGCCCTCCGAGGCGGCCACATAGCCATTGCCCGCGGTGCCATCGGTCAGCACAAGGTCCACATCGCCCGCCTTGAGCGCCTCGACCCCGGCACCGAAGGTTTCGAACATCTTGATCCGCGGATTGGCCTCGTTGCCATCCAGCACCTCATAGACCCCGACATAAAAGGGCGTGGTGCCCGGCTGTGCCGCCATCAGAAGGCTCTCATCGGCACCAAAACCCTTGGCATCGGCAAAGCGCGTCTCGTCGCCGCGCACCAGCATGACCATTTCCGAACGCATGTAGGGCGCCGAAAAATCCACCGCTTCCTTGCGGTCGTCGCGGATGGTGATGCCGGTCATGCCGATGTC
>CAZPWV010000161.1:3270-5563 GCA_964590825.1 uncultured Rhodobacter sp.
AATGCTCATAGCTCACCACCATGTTCAGCCGCTTGGCCATCTCGGCCATGGCGTCATATTCCCAACCCACCGCCGCGCCCGAGGCATCGACAAATTGCAGCGGCGGATAGGCGTTTTCCGTCACCACGGTAACAGCGCGGCCTGCGAGATCGGGCAACTGGGCAAAGGCGGGCGCTGCGGCCAGAAGGGCGGCGGCAAGAACAGGAAACTTCATCGCAAGAGGCTCCGGAATGAGGGGTGGGCATGACGGTTTGGCGCAGGCTATTCGCGGGCCGGGCCGCTGTCCAGCCTCACTGCGTTCCGGCGCAAACCGCGCAGGCCGGATCACGTTTGACCGCAATGGTCCGGCTCTCGCCCCAAAGCGCATCGTGAATCAGCAACCGCCCCCGCAGCCCCTGCCCGGCGCCGGTGATTTCCTTGATCGCCTCGGCGGCCATGGTGGCGCCAATGATCCCCGGCAGCGCCCCCATCACCCCCGCCTCGGCGCAAGAGGGCGCAAGGCCGGGGGCGGGAATATTGGGAAAGACACAGGCAAGGCACGGCGCCCCCGTCGCCGGATGGAACAGGCTCACCTGCCCCTCCCACTGCGCAATGGCGCCGGAAATCAAAGGCTTGCCCAGCACCACGCAGGCCACGTTCAGCAGATGGCGGGTTTCGAAATTGTCCGATCCATCGAGCACAAGGTCGTAGTCTTGCAGCAGCGCTGCGGCAATCTCGCTGCTCAGGCGGCGGTTGTAGGGGCGAATCTCGATATGGGGGTTAAGCGCCGTCAGCGCGGCTTCGGCGGCAAAAACCTTGGGCTTGCCAATATCGGCGTCGCGGAAAAGCACCTGCCGTTGCAGGTTCGAGGCGGAAACCGTGTCATCGTCGATCACGCCAATCGTGCCCACCCCCGCGGCGGCAAGGTAAAGCAGGGCGGGCGAACCCAGCCCCCCCGCGCCCACCACCAGCACTCGCGCCGCCTTGAGCTTGCGCTGACCGGGGCCGCCCACCTCGCGCAGCATGATGTGCCGCGCGTAACGCTCCAACTCGGCCGCAGAAAGCCCCGCCGGAGAAAGCTCCCCCTGCGGCGGCAGGGCTTCGGGCGCACGGGCGCGAGCCCGCAGCCAGCCCAGCCCCAGCCGGTAGCCCTGCACCAAAACCACCGCCGCGCCGAGGCCGAGCCAGGCCACCAGGCTACCGCCGATAAGGTCTCGCAGCGGGTGATCCGCGGCGAAAAACAGCAGATGCACGCCGGTGAACGTGGCCCAAATCCCCACCAACACTGTCCACAGCACCCAAGCCGGCCAGCGTGACCAAACCCCCAGCCCGGCAATGCTCAGCAAAAGCGCAAACCCGCCCACGGCCTACCCCCTGCCGGTGGAACCAAACCCACCCTGCCCCCGGACGGTTTCGCTCAGCCCCTCGGCGGCGGCGTAATGCACCTGCAGCACCGGGGCAATCACCGCCTGCGCCACCCGCTCGCCATGGGCAATCGTGTAGGGATCAGGCCCGAAATTGATGAGCAGCACCCCCAGCGGGCCCCGGTAATCGCTGTCAATCGTGCCGGGCGTGTTGGGCAGGGAAATGCCATGTTTCAGCGCCAGCCCCGAGCGGGGGCGGATCTGCATTTCAAACCCTTGCGGAATTTCCACCCGCAGCCCGGTGGGCACAATGGCGCGCTGCATGGGCGCAAGCGTAAAGCCCGCCGCGCGCATCTCGGGCGGCAGGTTGGCGCGAATGTCCGCCCCCGCGGCGCCCGCCGTTTCATAGCCGGGCAACGCCACTGCAGGGTCGGCCCAGTCTTCCCGCAGCACCTTGATGATCGGCGTCATGCCCGCCCTTTCGTTGCCAGTCGAGTATTTGAGCCAAGAAGAAATGCCGCTTCTTCTTGGCCCAAATACTCAAATTTCCTCATTGCCCGCCAGCGCCGCCGCAATCCGGGCGGCAAGGCGGCGGGCCACCTCGTCCTTGCTCCTGCGCTCCCAGGTCTCGGCGCCCTCGGCGTCGATGATGGTGACGGCATTTTCGGCCCCGCCCATCACCCCGCTTGCGGGGCTGACGTCATTGGCCACGATCCAGTCGCAGCCCTTGCGGGCGCGTTTGGCCGTGGCATGGGCAATGACGTTTTCGGTTTCGGCGGCAAAGCCCACCACCAGCTTCGGGCGGCCCACGTTGCGCTTTGAAATGGCCGCCAGAATATCCGGGTTTTCGGCAAATTCGAGCGCGGGGGCGGCGCCCGAGCCGTCTTTTTTCATCTTCTGGGCGCTTGCATTGGCCACCCGCCAATCGGCCACGGCGGCGGCAAAGACCG
>CAZPWV010000162.1:0-5518 GCA_964590825.1 uncultured Rhodobacter sp.
GATCAGAAGCAGCTCCCCCACCCCCTCGACGTCGAGAATGTGAAACGGGTCTTCGGCATAGACATGCTGGTTGACATAGGCCGACATGAACCGCCCGGCATCGTCGCGCGACAGCCCATAGGTCATCTGTGTCAGGTCATTGGTGCCAAAGCTCAGGAACTGCGCGTGTTCGGCAATCTCGCCCGCCCGCAGCGCGGCGCGTGGCGTTTCCACCATCACCCCCAGCCGATAGGTGAACTCGGCCTTCATCTCGGTGCGCACCGCCGCCGCCACGGCATCGACGCGGGTCTTGACGATCTCCACCTCGCGCGCGGCGGAAACCAGCGGGATCATCACCTCGGGCACCACCGGCGCGCCACGACGGCTGGCCTCGACCGCGGCCTCAAAGATCGCCCGTGCCTGCATGTCGTAGATCTCGGGAACGGTCACCCCCAGCCGCACCCCGCGCATCCCGAGCATCGGGTTGAATTCGGTCAGCGACTCGCAGCGCCGGGTGACCTCCGACAACGGCCGGTCCAGCGCCTCGGCCAGTTCGCGCATCCCCTCGCGGTCATGCGGCAGGAATTCGTGCAGCGGCGGGTCGAACAGACGGATGCACACCGGCTGGCCTGCCATGATGTCGAAAAGCGCAATGAAATCGGCCCGTTGCATCGGCAGCAGCCGCTCCAGCGCCACCCGGCGGTCATTGGCCGTATCGGCAAAGATCATCTCGCGCATCACCGTCAGACGGTCTTCGTCAAAGAACATGTGCTCGGTCCGGCACAGGCCGATGCCATCGGCGTCAAACATCCGCGCCGTGCGGGCGTCATCGGGGGTGTCGGCATTGGCGCGAATGCCGATGTCGCAGACATTTTCCGCCCAGCGCAGCAGCGTGCGGAAACCGTCGTCCAGCGCCGGTTCCAGCATTTCCGCCGCCCCCGCCAGCACCTCGCCATTGCTGCCGTCAAGCGTCATCAGCCCGCCCTCGGGAAAGACCCGCCCATCGGGTCCGCGCAGGGTGCGCTCGCGGGCGTTGATCTGAATGTCCGAACAGCCGACAATGCAGGGCAGGCCAAGGCCGCGGGCAATCACCGCCGCATGGCTGGTCATGCCGCCGCGTTCGGTCAGCACCGCGACCGAGGCATGCATGCCGCGAATATCCTCGGGCGAGGTTTCACGGCGCACCAGAATGCAGGGCTCGCCGCGCGCCGCGCTGGCCTGCGCCGCGGCGGCGGTGAAGACGATCCGCCCCACGGCGGCACCGGGGCTGGCGGCGATGCCCCGCGCAAAGCGGTCACGCGGGGCACGCGGGTCCACCTGATAATGCAGCAGTTCCGACAGCGCCCGCGGCTCGACCCGCAGCAGCGCATCTTCGCGGGTAATCACCTCTTCCTCGGCCAGCGCCACCGCAATCTTGACCGCCGCACGCGAGGACCGCGCCACCCGCACCGCATCGATGATCGCCACCCGGCCGCTTTCCACGGCAAATTCAAGCTGCATTTCCTCGCGCAGCTTGATCCGGCAGGCGGCGCCGTAGTGGCGCAGCTCCTCAAACACCTGCGGCGCGGCCTCTTCGAGCGAGGCGCCGCGGGCGTCGCGGGTCAGGTAGAGCGTTTCCTCCGAAGCCTTGCGCCCCTGGCTTTGGCCGCGAAACCGCCCGGTGATGCGCGGGCTGCCGGTGACGCCATCGACGAATTGCATCGTGCCGGAGCCGGAAAAGCCCGGCCCGATGCCCAGCGCCATGCGCTGCACCAGAAGGCCCAGCACCGCATCGGGCGGCGCGCCCTTGGCCTCGCGCAAAAGCCGCGCCGTGGTGCCCTCCCAGGCGCGGGCCATCGAGCGCAGCACCTCGCCCAGTTGCTGCGCCGCCGATTGCGGAAACGGCTCGTCGGTTTCGGCGCGATAGGCGGCCAGTGCCGCCCCCAGCGCCCCCGGCCCCGGCGCATCGTGAAACATGTCGGGGTCGAGCCGCGCCACATGGGTGGCATAGCTTTGCACAAAGCGCAGATAAAGCGCATCCGCCGCCTCGCGGCCATGGCTGTCGCAGAGCCGGGCGTGCAGCGCATCGTTCATGCCGACGTTGAGCACCGTGCCCGGACCGCCCCATTCAGGGTTTTCCGGGCTGGAGCGCACCGAAACCAGCAGGTTTTCGCCAAAGATCGCGGCAATCTGCAAGGTGTCGGGCATTTGCCCCGCCGCGATGGCGCGCACCGTCTCGACCGGAAGGGCCACGGTGGTGGGCACCGGCAGGTCGAGCCGGATCAGCCGTTGCAGACATTTCGCCCGCCAGCCATGGCGCGAGGGCTTCACCTCGGCGCTGGGGCTGAGGGTGGTGAATTCAATGACTTCCGATGTTTTCTGCATTGCGGCGTGCCCCCTGCCCGGCGTCAGGATAGGCACTATTGCGCGTGGCGCAAGGGTAACGATCAGGTGACGGCACGCAAACCCCGGCGCACTGTGGCCTGCGTCGGGGTTTGAGTATTTTTGCCAAGAAGAAATCAGCCTTCGAGTTTGCCCAGATCGGCGACCGAAAGGCAGATTTGCCGGATGCGGGACAGGAGGTTGAGCCGGTTGCGGCGAATGACCGGGTTTTCGGCGTTGATCTGCACGGCGGTGAAGAAGGCGTCGATGGGCGCGCGAAGCCTGGCCATTTCCGCCATGGCTTGTCCGAAATCTTCCGCCGCCATCGCCGGGGCAAGCGCCGCCTCGGCCGCATCAAGCGCGGCGAAAAGGGCGCGTTCCTCCTCGGTTTCGGCAAATTTCACATCGGCGCCGTAGCTGTATTCGACCCCGTCCTTGGCCTCGGCCTGCGCCAGAATATTGTTGGCGCGCTTGAAGCCCTGCAGCAGGTTGGTGCCGTCTTCGGTTTTCAGGAAGGCGCTGAGGGCTTCGGCGCGTTTCACCAGAAGCGTGAGATCGTCATTGCCCGGCATGGCGAGGCAAGCGTCGATCACATCGTGGCGGATGCCTTGGTCTTTCAGGAAGACCTTGAGGCGGTCGTGGAAGAAGGCGAGGAGGTCGTCAGAGACATCGGTTCGACCACCAGCTCGTAGATTGACTTTCGGGCCGTCCGCTTGAATGCCTCCAACCAAGTCGCTCAAATCAACGGGGTCAGCGCCGAACTTCGTCGCCACTGAAATCAACTCGTTCGTTTTCTCTTGGGCGGAGCCCAAAGCGACAGAAATGTAATTCCTCAGCACCCCCTCAACCAGCACCTTGCTGAGAGGGATACGATGGTTGTTGTTCAGCACCAGCCGGATAACCCCCAAGGCCGCGCGCCGCAGCGCAAACGGGTCTTTCGAGCCCGTGGGTTTTTCATCAATCGCCCAGAATCCGGTCAGCGTGTCGATCTTGTCGGCCAGCGCCACCGCCACCGTGACGGGCTCGCTTGGCACGGCATCGGAGGGGCCAAGGGGGGCGTAATGGCCCTTGCAGGCCGCCGCCACCGGCTCGGGCAGGCCCGCCGCGCGGGCGTAGTAGCTGCCCATCAGGCCTTGCAACTCGGGGAATTCGCCAACCATGGCCGAGCGCAGGTCAGATTTTGCCACCCGCGCCGCCTCGGCGGCCAGATCGGGCGGGGCACCGACAAGCGGCGCAATCTCGCGCGCCAAAGCCTCGATGCGGGCAATGCGGGCGGCCTGCGAGCCCAGCTTGTTGTGGAAGGTGACATTGGCCAGCCCCGCCCCCATGCCCTCGAGCCCTTCGGTTTTCACCACCCGCAGGTCATGCTCCCAGAAGAACCGCGCGTCGGAAAGTCGCGCCGAGAGCACCTTGAGGTTGCCTTTCAGGATCGTGGCGCCGTGATCGGCCGTTTCGCGGTTCGCCACCGTCACGAAGCCCTCGATGCGGCCGGTCTTCGGGTTTTTTACCGAGAAGAACTTCTGATGCTCTTTCATCGAGGTTTGCAGCACCTCGGGCGGCAGGTGCAAAAACTCTTCGCCAATCGCCCCCATCAGCGCCACGGGCCATTCGACCAGCCCCGCCACCTCGGCCAGCAGGCCCTTGTCTTCGACCAGCTCCAGCCCCTGCGCAAAGGCCATCTGGCTGGCCTCGTGCCAGATGATTTCCTCGCGCGCGGCGGAGGCAAGCACCACATAGGCGGCCTTCAGCTTGGCGGCGTAATCGTCAAAGCCGGTCACGGCAAAGCGGGCGGGCGCCATGAAACGGTGCCCCGCCGTGGTATTGCCGGCGCGAATGCCCTCGAGTTCAAGTTCGACCACCTCCGCCCCCGCCTCGGAGGAGAGCAGGCACAGGATCGAGTGCAGCGGGCGCACCCATTTGAGCGTGCCATTGCCCCAGCGCATCGACTTTGGCCAGGGGAAGGTGCGAATCGTGCGCTCCAGCACCTCGGCCAGGATCTCGGGGGCGGCGCGGCCGGGCTTGTCCACCACCGCGAAGTAAACCTGCCCCTTCTTGTCGTCGCGCTTTTCCAACTGCTCCAGCGTCAGCCCGGTGGCGCGCAAAAAGCCCTGCACGGCGGCCTCGGGGGCACTCACGGCGGGGCCTTTGCGTTCCTCGCGCAGGGTGGGGCTTTGCGCGCTCAGCCCCTCCAGCGCCAGCACCAGCCGGCGCGGCGTGGAAAAGGCCTGCGCCCCGGCATAGCTCAGACCCGCCTCGACCAGCCCGTCGGTGACCAGCTTGCGCAGGGCCTCGCGTGCACCCGCCTGCATCCGGGCCGGAATTTCTTCGGAGAAAAGTTCAATCAGAAGATCGGCCATGTCACTTCGTCTCCGCGTCGTCATTGAGTTGCTGCCAGACAAAGGCCCGGCCATCGGGATAGACCGCAACGACGCGATCGACCCCCGGTTGAATGTTGCTTTCCGACAAAAAGGCGACCGCCGCGCCGCTTTCCAGATCGGCACCAATCTGCGCGGCATCGTAGCAGGAAAACCAGCGCGGCCCGTTCAGCGGCGTGGCGGCCTCGTAGACGGTGAAGGTCTCGGTCAGCAGCGGCGAGCTGTCGGCGTCGATGCCCTGATAGGCCTCGGACAGGATCGGTTCGGGCTGGCCGGTTTCCAGATTGGTCAGGCGGATTTCAGCGGCGGGGGCCGAGGCCTCCAGCACCTGATAATAGGCATATTCCTGCGCGTAATAGATGGCGCCCCCGGCCAGAAGCGCACTCAGCACGATGAACCCTCCGACAAGCTTGCCATTCACGCGCCCGCCTCCGGCTGCCAGCCGCCCGCCGTGGTGGTGACAAAGGCATCGGCGCATTTCTTGGCCAGCCCCCGCACCCGGCCGATATAGGCCTGCCGCTCGGTCACCGAAATCACGCCACGCGCATCGAGCAGGTTGAAGAGGTGGCTGGCCTTGATGCACTGGTCATAGGCCGGATGCGCCATGACGATCTCGCGCCCGGCCTTGTCCACCGGATCGGCGCTCAGGATGCGGTCGCATTCCTTCTCGGCATCCTCGAAATGCGCCAAGAGCATCGCCGTGTCGGCCTGATCGAAGTTCCAGCGCGAATATTCCCGCTCGGTCTGGCGGAACACGTCGCCATAGCTCAGCGGCGTCGGGCTGTCGGGGTCGTTGTAGGGCA
>CAZPWV010000163.1:0-540 GCA_964590825.1 uncultured Rhodobacter sp.
AGCCAAAGACCCCGGTCGGCGGCGCATCGGTCGGCGGCGCCGCCTCGGTGCTGCGGCCAAGGCCCAGAATTGTTCCTTCCCGTGCCAGGCTCTGCCCGGCCGCGGCAATCTCGCCCGCCACCGCCAGCGCCGATGCCCGGTCGTGCCAGGCGGCGGCCAGATCGCGCAGCGGCTGAAAGAAGGCCGGTGCGATCATCAGCAGGAAAATCCCCGAGGCCGGGGGCATCGGCCCGCCCGCCCAGCCATGGCCCCAACTGCCCCAGGGCACCTCGCCCAGCAGGTTGAAGCCGACATAGACCGCCACCAGCGCCACCCCCAGCGCCGAAAACAGCTCCAGCACGGTCGAGGACAGAAAGGCGATGGCCAGCACCCGCATGGTGCGCTGGCGCAGGGTGTCACCGATCCGTGCCAGCGCCGCACCGGCGCGACCCTCGGCCCCCAGCAGGCGCAGATCGGCGCTGGCGGCGATGCGCTCGACCAGCGTGCCGTTGAGCGTGCCGATTTCGGCCATCTGCCGCTCGGAGGCCTCCTGCGCCGCCA
>CAZPWV010000163.1:550-5515 GCA_964590825.1 uncultured Rhodobacter sp.
AGCCGCGCTGCTCCCGCGTCACCATTGCACGCGCGGCGAGCGGCCTCCTGCGCCGCCATGCCCACCAGCGCCATGAACAGCGGAATGAGCGGCCCCGCCACCAGCAGGATCAGCGCCGCGATCCAGCTTTGCGACAGCGCCAGCAAAAGCAGCAGCGCCGGCACCAGCCGCACCCGCATCATCGCCGGTGCATAGCGCGCTGCCCAGGGGCCCAGAAGGGCGGTCTTTTCGCCCACCAGACTGGCCAGTGCGGCGGGGCTGAGCCCGGTGGCGCGGGCATCGAGCCGCGCCGCCGCGCGCAGCAGCGCGGTGCGGCTGTCGGCGACGAGCTGGTTGGCGGTGGCGCTGGCCAGCCGCTGCGCCCAGACCTCCAGCGCCGCCCGCAAGGCCATGAGCGCGGCAAAGCCCGCCGCCGCCGCCGCCAGCGACAGCGTGGCGGGCGGGGCCAGCAGCCCGCCCAGCGCCGCCGCGACCAGCGCCGCCTGCGCCGCCCAGAGCAGTTCGGCCAGCGCCGACACCGCCCCCGCCGCCCCCAGCCGCCGCGCGACCGGCGCCGCCAGATGCGCCAGCGCGGCCTTGGCCGTGCCAGTGTCGGGCGCGGAATCGGGCGCCGCAGCGAGGGGCGGTGTCGGCAAATCCGGGGCGGGGGCGGGGGTGCTGTGCATCGGCCCTCAGCTAGGGCGCGGGGCGGCGGCGGGAAAGGGGCCGCGGTTGCGGCATTCCGCCTCGCCCGCGGGCAGGGCCTGGCCGGCAGCTCAGAACCACTGGCCGGGTTCCATCAGCCCCAGATCCATCAGCTGCTGGCTGTGCCAGGTGAAGGGAACCGAGTTGTACCAGCGGAAACTGGGGATGTCGTAGGTCGAACCGGGGTTGTATTTCAACGCCTTGGCAACCCGGAACGAGGCGATGGCGGCGGTCAGGTTATGGTGCCAGGGGCAGGCATAGGTGTTCATCTCTTCGTCCGAGAGCGTGTGATCGGCGCGCAGCATCAGCCCCGGCGCAGTGCGGAACAGGGCGATCCGGTCGATCTTGCGACGCGCGGCGGGGATGTGTTCGTCAAAGCGCCAGCGCAGCCCGCCGAAGAAATCCAGTTGCCGTTCGCGCGGCTGATGATCGTCATCGTAGCGCGCCAGCGCGTAATAGCCCGAGCGGTCGAGCATGGCATTTGCCAGATCCACCGCATTGGGAGCGGCTTGCAGATCGGGGGCGTAGAGATCGACCACATAGGCCAGCATCGCCGAGCGCCGCTCTTCGGTGTGAAAAGCCAGAAGTTCCTGCACGTTGCGGGTCTCGCAAAACGGGTGAAACAGGTATTCGGCATTATAGCCGTAATACATCCAGGTGCCCGCAGGCGCCGCCGCGATCAGCGGGTTGACCGCGTTCAGCAGCGCCCTCGGGCGGTGCATGTTCCACGGGATGCGGTGGATTTTCGCCGCCAGATCCTCGGGCAGCACCAGCGCCTCGGGGGCATAGACCACCAGCGCCTGAAACCCCGCCTTCAGATGGTGGCGGATCGTGCTTTCGACCTCGATCAGATCCTCGACGAGCAGGACCGCCACCGGCCCCTTGGCAAGCGCGGTCGGGGCCGCGGACAGAAATGCGCTTTGTGACGGGTAATCCATGAAATGCCGCTCTTGCCGGTTTGTGCCAAGATCGGGCAGCCGCGCGCCGAATGCAAGCGCCGAGCGTCGAATGGGGCCGTGCCGGGGGGGCAGGGCGCGGGAACGGTTGCGGATCGGGGCGGTTTTGCGCTATCGGGCGGCACTGGAAACGGTGAGGAATGCCATGTCGGACGGGCCGAAGAAGCTGCATATCAAGACCTACGGCTGCCAGATGAATGTCTATGACAGCGAACGCATGGCCGAGGCGCTTTCGACGCTGAACCTTGGCGCGGCCGGTTATGAGCTGACCGAAAACGTCGCCGAGGCCGATATGGTGCTGCTCAACACCTGCCATATCCGCGAAAAGGCGGCGGAAAAGGTCTATTCCGATCTGGGCCGGCTGCGCCCGCTCAAGGAGGCCCGGCCCGAGCTGACGATCGGGGTGGCGGGCTGTGTGGCGCAGGCCGAGGGCGCCGAGATCATGCGGCGGATGCCGCTGGTCGATCTGGTGGTGGGCAGCCAGAACTACCACCGCCTGCCCGAAATGGTGGCGCAGGTGCGGCGCGGCGAACACCCGGTCGATACCGAATTCCCCGCCGAGGACAAGTTCGACCTATTGCCGGCGCGTCCGGCGCAGACCCGCCCCACCGCCTTTTTGACGGTGCAGGAGGGCTGCGACAAGTTCTGTGCCTTTTGCGTCGTGCCCTACACGCGCGGGGCGGAAGTGTCGCGCCCGGTGGGCCGCATCCTGGCCGAGGCCGAAGCGCTGGTGCAGCGGGGGGTGAAGGAAATCACGCTCCTGGGGCAGAATGTGAACGGCTACCACGGCGAAGAGGGCGGCACGGCCTGGGGTCTTGGCCGTCTTGTGCGGCGTCTGGCGCGGATCGACGGGCTCGAGCGCATCCGCTACACCACCAGCCACCCCAACGACATGACCGAAGGCCTGATTGCCGCCCATGGCGAGGAACCCAAGCTGATGCCCTATCTGCACCTGCCGGTGCAATCGGGCTCCGACCGGGTGCTGAAGGCGATGAACCGCAAGCACAGCGCCGAAGACTATCTGCGGCTGATCGAACGCATCCGCGCCGCCCGCCCCGACATCTTGCTGAGTTCCGATTTCATCGTCGGCTTCCCCGGCGAGAGCGACGAAGACCACCGCGCCACGCTCGATCTGATCGCGGCGGTGGGCTATGGCGCGGCCTATTCGTTCAAATACTCGCCCCGCCCCGGCACCCCGGCGGCCGGGCGCGCCGAAATTCCCGCCGAGATCGCCGATGCGCGGTTGCAGCAGCTGCAGGCGCTGATTACCGCACAGCAACAGGCCGCACAGCAGGCGATGGTGGGGCGCACCGTCGGGGTGCTGTTTGAAAAACCGGGCCGTCTGGCGGGGCAATGGGTAGGCAAGTCGGATTACCTTCAGGCGGTGCATGTCAGCGCCGAAGGGTTGGCGCAGGGCACTCTCGCAAAAGTGAGAATCACCGCCGCCTCCAGCAATTCGCTGGCCGGGGAATTGCCGGGCTGAGCGCCGCCGCGCCCCGCGCCCCGGCCCCCGCCTGGCCGCATATTGCGCCAGAGGCGACGATTCGCGGCTGTGGCACGGGCTTTGTTGCCGCATCAGCTACAATATCTGGGTAAATAAGCTTTTCATGACCGCACAGTTTGATAAAGTGGGCAGGATTTTAAGAGTTGTCCGACCGGCTGCCGAGGGCGGACTCTAGCAGGAGACGGTGGCGAGAATGAACACACTCAGCAAGACATGCAAACCGATGGCGGCGCTTCTGGGCGCGGCGACTTTGGCGCTGGTCGCCTCGCTGGCTCCGGCTGCGGCGCAAGACAACGGCGAGCCCTATTCCCCGACCGTCTGGATCGACCCCGATGGCTGCGAGCACTGGGTGATGGACGATGGCGCCGAGGGCTACATGGATGCGCGCCAAACCCGCGACGGCCGCCCGGTGTGCCACCGCAATGTTTGCGGCGTGATCCCCACCGACACGCTTTTTGCCACCGACAGCGCCAAGCTGACCGCCTCGGGGCGGGCCACGCTGCAAGGCTTCTTCCAGTCGGCGCAGGCGCGCAGCTTCATCATCACCGGGCACACCGACAGCCGCGCCTCGGACGAATACAACATGAGCCTCTCGAAGCGCCGCGCCGAAGCGGTGGCGGGGGTGGCCGGTCAGATCGGTGCGCCGGTGCTGGCGGTGAACTGGTATGGCGAGCGGATGCCGCGCGCCACCAACGGCACCAGTGCCGGCATGGCGCAAAACCGCCGTGTTGAAATCATCAGCGTGAAGTAAGGGGCCAGACCATGAAACTGACGAAAATCGCGCTCATCATGCTGGCCGCCGGATCGCTTGCCGCCTGCGAAGGTGGTGAGGGGCTTACCCCGATCGGCGCCGACAAGACCGTTGACCGGGGCATCAACGCGCACCATCTGAGCCAGCTCAAGGCCGGCATCTGGATCGACCCGGAGGGCTGCGACCACTGGATTATCGACGATGGCGTCGAAGGCTATCTGACGCAGCGGGTGGATGATTACGGCAAGCCGATCTGCTCGGGCGCGGGTGGGCCCTCGACAGCGGTGGGCCCGTTCAAGAAGGGCTCGCCGATTCCTGATTTTCTCTGATCGGCAATCGGCATCTGCCTGAAATTTCACCATTGCGGCCGCGCATCGCCCTGCGCGGCCGCTTTCATGTCGGTTTGGTGAAATTCGCGGCAACCGGCGCGAATGGGAAAACCAATCCTTGCGTGCCGCGCCCGTCGGATGCACCATATCTGCACACCCAAGCAAGGGAGACGCTGTTGGGCATTAGCGCGATCACCCCCCCGCCCCGCTCGCAAGAGGCCTATGAAACGCTTCTGGAGTTCCCCGACAACCGGTTGCTGATCGACCTGTGCGGCGAATTCGACCGCAATCTGGCGCAGATCGAGCACAAGATGGGGGTGCATATCCTGCGCCGGGGCAACCAGTTGGCGGTGGTCGGCACGCCCGAGGCGCAGGCCCTGGCGGGGGCGGTGCTGGGCCAGCTCTACGCCCGGCTCGAAGCGGGCAAGGGCGTGGACGCGGGCGAGATCGACGCCGCCCTGCGCCTGTCGGATCTGGGCCATGACGGGGTCAGCGTCGATGAACAGCTGGAAATGTTCGCCGCCGGAAAATACGAGATCCGCACCCGCAAGAAACAGGTCGAACCCCGCACCGAGGCGCAAAAGGCCTATGTGAAAGCGCTGTTCGAAAATGAACTGGCCTTTGGCATCGGCCCCGCCGGCACCGGCAAGACCTATCTGGCCGTTGCCGTGGGCGTGACCATGCTGATCGGCGGCCTGGTGGACAAGATCATCCTTTCGCGTCCGGCGGTCGAGGCGGGCG
>CAZPWV010000164.1:0-976 GCA_964590825.1 uncultured Rhodobacter sp.
TTCCGCGTCGATGACCTGCGCTATGACAAGGTCATCATCATGACCGACGCCGATGTGGACGGCGCCCATATCGCCAGCCTCCTGATGACGTTTTTCTTCACCCAGATGCGGCCGATGATCGACAAGGGGCACCTCTACCTCGCCTGCCCACCGCTTTACCGCCTGACGCAGGGGGCCAAACGCATCTATGTGGCCGACGAGGCCGAAAAGGAGCTTTGGCTGAAGAAGGGGCTGGGCGGCAAGGGCAAGAGCACCGGCAAGATCGACGTGCAGCGCTTCAAGGGTCTGGGCGAAATGGACGCCAAGGACCTGAAAGACACAACGATGAACCCGGCGACACGCAAGCTGATCCGCGTGACCATCGACGACGAATTCGCCGGTGAAACCGATGACCTCGTCGAGCGGCTGATGGGCAAGAAGCCCGAGATGCGGTTTCAGTATATTACCGAGAATGCGCGGTTTGTTGAGGAACTGGATGTGTGAGGGGGACGATCATGGGCGGGGCTGGCGTTTCTGCATATTTCGCAAGTTGAGCAAGCGCCGCGCACCTTTTCTTTCTTGCGCGAACAACCCACCCTCAGGGATGACAGTGTTCGTCCCATCTTTTCGGCAATAAAAATCAGCTTGGGGCTGCCTGCGCGCCAATTGGGAAAGGCGCCCCATTTCCTCCTGGCGCCCGCTTTTCAGCAACTTCCGATACATTTCCTGAGTTATAATTACTTTTGTATACTCGTTTATGTCCCCAAACTCCGCGGTTAGTTGTTCGGAAAGAATACTCGGATAATTGTTTATATCCTCCTGACCTGCAATAAGCCCTGAAAGAACTGAAACGACAAACTGAGCGACCTTCAGTTCAGCCTCAAGTTCGTTGCCACGAATTCGTGACAACAGCAAAAGCACCCAAGTTGGGAGATTGATCGCCAGTCCATATGCCTCAAGGTGAGCATATTTGATCTGAATGACACCAGTTTCGATA
>CAZPWV010000164.1:986-5470 GCA_964590825.1 uncultured Rhodobacter sp.
CTACCCAGGGATCAACGATATCATTCACAGTCCCTTTCGCGAAAATTGCTAAAGGGGCCCGACCTGCCGATTTCGCAGTCGCGTTCAGTTTGCGCGCCATTTGCTCCATTGTCGCTTCGTTTGAAGTCTTGCGAATAATCCTAAGCAAGGCGAGAAGTCGGTTTGGGTTGCCCGGAACGGGTAAACGGCGCTTGATAGGCGTTCCGGCTGCACCACGATTACTGCTACTATTCACTTTATTGCTCGCCCATGCCCTTGACTATATGGTCAATATTAAAAGATGGAATGCTAAGAGGCAATCTCTCGCGGTAGCGTCATTTCGCCCGGGCGCACCCTCATCTGCAAAGCGCTTCAGGATACCCACAGATACGTTGTCCAGATGACAACACATCCCATCGTAGCACTACATGTTGTGCTTCATCCGCACCTTGATTCGTGGCAGCCTCTACGGCGTGGGCACGATGGCGACTGCCCGCATTTACACGAAAGCCACGGAAATGGTCAGTCCGACCTAGTGAATGCCGCTTACGGCACCAGGCGAAGTATGTGTTCTTAAAGCCACACCGCATTAGCCAAGGGAGCATGCAATGACGAAAAAAGCAACCGCCCTGACGATGTTCGGGCTTCTTCTGGTCGGGGCCATAACGATCTTCGCCCAAAATTTCTCTCTCGATATCAAAGAGTTGAGAGTTCGGATCAACGATCACCAGGCTGACCGTTAGAAAGAGTCGGTGCCTCCTCCGAATTCCCTTCGGCGGAGGCATCTCTCAGCCCCTTCACATATTCCATCAGCCGCACCAGCCGCAAAGGCGTGGGCGTGGGCACGCCGTCGCCGCTGTCGTAGAGCACCACCGGCCCTTCGGTCAGCGCGGTGAAGGGGGGCATCTCGCCCGCCACGGCGCCGGCCATTTCGCCGTCTTCGATATGGCCAACCATCTTCGACATCACCCGCGCCTCGGGAAAGACGCCTTCGTTCATCTCTGTCAGATCGGCCAGCGCGGTGGGGCGCAGGTGCAATTCCTGCGCCAGCGGGCCGGGCGCGCCGCCGGCGCCATGGCAGCCGGCACAATAGTCGGCATAGTCTTTGGCCGGCGCGGGGCCTTGCAGGGCCACGGGCAGGGCACAGGCCGCCAGCATCAGGCTTGCGGCAAAACCAAGGCTCAGAGCACGCATGACTGCCTCCTTTGTCCGGGGGCATTCTCGCAGCTTCTGCGCCGCCGCGCCATGACCGGGCGCAAACTGCACGAAATCTGCACAAGCTGCACCGCGCCTGTGCACGGGGCGCCGGCCAGACTGGCAAAAAGGAGCCCCGTGATGACCGATCTCTTCCGCCCCCTGCCCGCGCTGACCCGCCGCGGAGTGCCCGCCTGCCTCGCGCAGGATGGCTGGTGGCTCGACCTTCCACCCATCTCCTTGCCGGGGCTGAAAAATCTGCCTTCCCCAAGGGCAGTTCCGGCCGCTATGCTGGCGCCGGATCCACGCGCACGCCGCAAGCGCGCCGCAACCTCGGGGGGGCACCATGAAGATCCTGCTCGTCGATGACGACCCCCGGCTGCGGGCGCTGGTGCGTCTGGCGCTGGAACGGGCGGGCTTTGCCGTGGTCACCGCCGGGGATGGCCAAAGCGCGTTGATCCATGCCGCGCGCGAGGCGCCCGACCTTGTGGTGCTGGATATCGGCCTGCCGGAACTTGACGGCTTCGAGGTCTGCCGCCGCATCCGCGCCCGCTCGGCGGTGCCGATCCTGTTCCTGACCGCCCGCGACGACGAGATCGACCGGGTGCTGGGCTTTGAAATGGGCGGCGACGATTATGTGACCAAACCCTTCAGCCCGCGCGAGTTGGTGGCGCGGGTGCGGGCAATCTTGCGCCGCGCCGGGGGGCTGTCGGGGGCGGAGGTGCTGCGGCACGGGCCGCTGGCGCTGGACCAGGACGCCCGTAGCTGCCGTCTGGGCACCACCGAAGTGCCGCTGACCGGCACCGAATTCGCGCTTTTGGCCGTCTTGATGGCGCAGCCGGGCAAGATGCAGGGGCGGATGGCGCTCGTGGCGGCGCTTTGGGGGGGCGTCCAGCCCGGTGAGTGACCGCACGCTCGACAGCCACCTGCGCAACCTGCGGCGCAAGCTGGCGCAGGCGGGCTGGGCCGGGGCGATCGACACCGTCCATGGTCAGGGAATGCGCATGGCCGCCGCCGAAAGCCATGGCCGGGGCCGTGCCGAAGCGGTCCCCGCAAGCCCGGCCGAAAGCCGCGCGCCATGAGCCGGCGTTGGCGGCCATTGCTTGCGCTGGTGCTGGGGGGCGCGCTGGCAGGCACGCTTGGGCTGTCGTTTCTCGGGCTGGTGGCCTTTCGCTATCTGGGGCCGGAGATCGGCTTTCGCAATGCCGCCTATGTTCTGGCGGCGCTGATCGGTCTGGCCACCGCCGCGCTGGGCTGGCTTTTGGTGCGGCTGCTGTTGCGGCCGGTCCGCGCGCTGGAACACTACGCTGCCCTGGTGCGGCAAGACCCGTCGCTGGCGGGCCGGCCGCCGGCGCATTTCGGCACCCGCGAAACCCATGCCACGGCGCAAAGTGTGATCGAGATGGCCACCGCGCTGCGCGACCGCGCCGCCACCGTGCGCAGCTTTACCGACCATGTGACGCATGAAATCAAGACCCCGGTTTCGGCCATCCGCGCGGCGGTGGAGCTGATGGAAGACGGCGGCGCGCTGGGGCCGGTGGATGCGCGGCTGCTGCGCGAGGTGGCCGGGGCGACGGTGCAGATCGAGGCCCAGCTTGCCGCGCTGCGGGCGGTGGCGCAGGCCCGCGAGACCCGCTATCTGGGCGCGGAATGGCTGGGCGATCTGGCCGAACCGCTGGCCGAACGCCATCTGGGGCTGGCGATCGAGATCGAGGGGGACGATCTGGCCCTGCCGATGTCGCGCGAGGGGTTGCTGATCGTGCTGGGCCATCTGCTGGGCAATGCCCGCGAGGCCGGGGCCACACGGGTGCGGCTGCAGGCCGAAGCCACGCCCGAGGCGGTAAGCCTGACCGTTTCCGACGACGGGCCCGGCATTTCCGAGGGCAACCGGGCGCATCTGTTCGAGCCGTTCTTCACCACGCGCCGCACGCAGGGGGGCAGCGGCATGGGGTTGGCGATCGTGCGGGCGACGCTGGCGGCGCATGGCGCCGAGATCACCGATCTGCCGGGGGGCACGGGCGCCCGGTTCCGGCTGCGCTTTACCACCCCCGCCCGTCTTGCGCCGCCCGGCCCGCCGGGGCCGTAGCCCGGCCGCACGAGCCCCGCCCCACGCTGTCAGCCATCGAGACGCCGGTCATCGGGGGTGCCAGTCATCGGGGGTGCCAGTCACCGGGGGCGCCCGCCCATTGCTTCCCCTGCGGCAATGCGGCGCGGCAATGGTTAAGCGAATCTTGATATGCATCATGGCGAAACCTGTCCTTTGGCAGTCTTCTTGTGACAAGCGGCTCGCTGGAAGAGACGCTTTCTTCCGGGGATCCGTCGACGGACGCTGTTGCAGGCCGTGGCTGGAGGCCAGAGTCGGGCGGGTCTGACCTGCCCAGACCGGTGAAACCGGGGTTTCGTGGCGCGGCATTTCTGCAAGCCCTTGGGGGAAAGGGGGCGAGATGGTCGTTATCGGTGTCATTGTTCTTGTGGGGGCGTTGCTTGCAACGGGCTTTCGCACGCTGGCGCTTGGCCCTGCGGCCGAGCGGCTGACCGCGTGGCGGGTTTGTCAGCTTGATGTCGGCACCCGCTACGGCTGGCTGGCCTTCGGGCTGGCGGTACTGGTTCTTGTGGCCCTGCGCGGCGCCCCCCTGCCCAGTTTTCTGACGCTCACGGCGTATTGGCTGATCGGGCTTGCCGCGATCTGGTTCATTCCGCCCTATCTTTCATCGCTGTTCTGAGGGCCGGTTCGGCCCCGGTGCAGCCCTGCAATCCTGACGAGGAGGACAGATCACCATGCCCACCATCACCTTTTCCGAATACAGTATCGGAACCGTCAACCCCATCTATACCTTCACCGATACCGTGGTGCGCACCACCGGGGTGATCGTTTCCGACGGCGCACAGCCCGCCTCGCCGGCGATTGCGGCCAACTCGTCCTATACCGGGCCGGTGTTCGTCTATTTCGACACGCCGGTGACCACGGTCACGCTGGATGTGGGCTATTTCAACGACCTCGGCTCAACCCGGATCGAGTTCCGCGACCAGTTTGGCCGGGTTGTGCAAAGCTATCACAACACCGACTTGGGGGTGCTGACCTTCGGCTGCGACCATCCGGCGGGCATCGCCTCGATTGCCATCATCGACGAGGCCTTCGATGCGGCGGGCTTTTCGGTCGATACGATCATGTTCGGCCCGGTGGCTGCGGAACTGCCCGCCCCCACGGTGGCACGGGTGAGCGCGGCAGCCTCGGTTGACCGCGCCTTTGGCACCGTGCAGGGCGGCACCACGCTGACCTTCTCGGATGCCGTGGGCGATACCGACAGCCA
>CAZPWV010000165.1:0-4043 GCA_964590825.1 uncultured Rhodobacter sp.
GGCCCATGCGCCCTGGGCGGCCTCCGAGCCGCTGGTGGCGGAAATTCGTCTGCAATGGTGGATCGACGCGCTCGAGGCGCTGTCCGGGCGTGGGGTTTCGGTGCCCCATGACATCGGTCCGGCGCTGGCAAGGCTTCCGGCGGCGGCGCTTGCGGGGCTGATTGCGGCGGCCGAGGCACGCCGCGCCGATTGCTGGTCCGATCCGTTCGAAACCGAAACGCAGCTTTGGGCCTATCTGGAGGCCAGTTCGGGGCAGGTCTATGCGGCGGCAGGGGCGGTGCTGGGGCTGACCGATACGGCCGCGCTGCGGGCGTTCGGCCAGGCGGCGGGGCTGGCGCAGTGGCTTGTGGCGTTGCCCATGCTGCGGGCGCGACGACGGTTGTGCCTTGCCGCAGCGGCACAGACCGAAGGCGAAACGCTGGCCGCGCTTGCGGGCGAGGGGTTGGCGCGGCTGGAGGCAGCGGCACAGATGCTGCATGGCGCGGCCCCGGCGGCGCGGCTCGCGGCCTTGCCCGGCTGGCAGGCAAGGGCGATCTTGCGCCGCGCGGCGGCCCGGCCCGGCCGCATTTTCTCGGGCGAGCTTGGCGGGTCAGAGTTTGCGCGCCGGTTCGGGCTGTTGCGCGCAAGGCTGGCGGTCTGATCGCGGTTTGCGCCGCCCCGGTACAAGATCGCAGCCGGCTTAAACGAATCTTCAGGTGTTCCGGTCATGTTCCATTCGATGCCCTCGGGCAGCGGTGCAAACAGGCCTCGCCGTTCCAGCGGTGGCGGAGATACGACATGACCTTTCTGAACAACCTCAAGCTTGGCCTCAAACTTCCGTTGATGCTGGTGACGATTGCCCTGGTGGCGCTGACCATCATGGGCGCATCCTCCTACCGCGAGGCGCGGATGCTGCTTGAGGAAGAAGGCAACCAGCGGCTGGAACGCACGCTTGATTCGCGGCAAAAGGCGCTGAGCCAATGGGCAAAGGCGCTGCAGTCGGAATTGCGCGCGATGGCGGCCAACCAGGGCAGCACGCGGATGATGCGCGATCTGGCCGGGGCCTGGAAGATGCTGGGCGAAGACGCGCAGGCCTATCTGCACAGGGCCTATGTGGAGACCAATCCCAATCCGCCCGAAGAGCGCTTCAAACTCGACTTTGCGGGGGACGTGAACGATTACGGCATCGTGCATCGGCGCGCCCATCCCGGATTCGTGATGCTGGCGCAGGAAAAGGGGTTGCAAGACCTCTATTTCATCGATCCGATGGGTCAGGTGCTCTATTCGATGCGCAAGGGCGGGCATTTCGCCGCTGATCTGCGCAGCGCGCCCTTTGCCGCGGATCCTCTGGCGCAAATCGTGGTGAAACTGCTGGAGAGCAAGGGAGATGCGCCGCTTGTCTCCGAATTCGGCCCCGTCGAGTCGGGCTCGGGGCGGGTGCTTTATCTCGCCGCGCCGCTGCGCTCGGCCGAAGGGGTGACGCTTGGGGTTCTGGCCTTCAGCGCCACGCTTGACACGCTGGAAGCCGTCATGTCCGAGCCGCGGTCGCTGGGCGATACCGGGCAGGCCTATCTGGTGGACGCGCAGGGGCGGCTGCAAAACCCGCTGCGGGCGCTGGCCGAGCCGGGGCTTGGTGATCCCCTTGCCAATCCCGCCACGGCTGCGGCGCTGGCGGGCGAGGCCGGCCGTTCCAGCTATGCGGGGCTTTCGGGCGCCCCCGTCAAGGGCGTCTTCAAGCCATTGGAGTTGTTCGGAAAACCTCTCGGGCTCGTGGTCGAGCAATCGGAGCAGGAACTGTTCGGTCCGGCACGGGCTTTGGCCCATAAACAGATATTCAACGCCGGTTGGCTGATTGCGGTGCTCGCCGCAATGTCGGCCTGGATGGCGCGCAGCGTTGCCCGTCCGATGCGTGGGCTCACCGGTGCCATCGCCGCGATTGCCGCGGGCCAGCACGGGAATGCGGTTCCGGGCACCGGGCGCGGCGACGAGGTCGGCGAGATCGCCACCGCGCTTGACGGGCTGCGCGATGATCTGGCGCGTTCGCAAGAGACCCAACGTGAGGCGACGATTCAGGGCACGGCCTTTCGCAATTCATCCGCGGCGCTGATGATGGTGGGCCCCGACCTTGTGGTGAGTTATGTCAACGCCGCCCTGGTCAAGCTGATCGGCACCCGGATCGAGGATTTTCGCCGCACCACTCCCGATCTGCACCTCGAAGCCTTGGTCGGGCGGGCACTGCGGGACATCTACCCGCTCGGCCCCGAAGAAGAGGCGCGGCTGCAAGACCCCGCCAGGATGCCGTTCCACAATGACATCGCCTTGGGAGACGGGCGTTTCGGCGTCGATTTCAGCGAGATCCGCCTGCCGGATGGGGCGCGGATCGGCTATGTGATCGAATGGCGCGACGTCACCGAATTGCGGATGAACCGCGCCCTGCTTCAGGCGCTCGAAAATACCCAACTGATGCTCGAATTTTCGCCAGAGGGCCAGGTGACGCGCGGCAATGCCAATGTCATCAAGGCAATTGGCCTCAGCGTTGCCCAACTGCTTGGCTGCAACCATGATGCGGTGATCGAGGGCGAGGGGGATCTGATCGGGTTCTGGTCGCGTCTGGAACGGCTCGAACCGGTCATCGGGCGCTTTGTCCTGCATGGTGCCGAAGGGCGGATGGTCGTGGCCGAGGGCAGCGTTACCCCGGTTCCGGACCGGTCCGGAAAAATTCTCAAGATCGTTCTGATCGCCAATGACATCACCGAAGCGCAGGCGGCGCTGGATGGGGCGACGGCGCGCAATGAGGCGATGCTGGCCGCACAGCAGACCGTGGTCGATGCGCTGCGGGTCGGGCTGAACCGGCTGTCCGGAGGTGACCTGCGCAGCCAGATTGTCGAAGGTTTTCCGCCCGAATACGAACAGCTCCGCACCGATTTCAATGCCGCGGTCAGCACGCTTTCGTCCGCGATGCAGGTGGTGATCGACAATGCCCAGACGATCGACGGCGAGGTGCGCGAGATTTCCAATGCTGCGGCCGATCTGAGCCAGCGCACCGAAAAACAAGCCGCAACCCTGGCCGAAACGGCCACCGCGCTTGACCAGATTACCTCTTCCGTCGGCGCCGCTACGGCAGGTATTTCCGAAGCCGATCACGTCGTTGCCGAAGCCCGGGTCTCTGCGGAAAATTCGGGGCGCGTGGTGCAGCAAGCGGTGGCGGCAATGGGCGAAATCGAGCAGTCGTCGCAGCAGATTTCGCGGATTATCGGCGTGATCGACGATATCGCCTTTCAGACCAATCTTCTGGCCCTGAATGCCGGGGTGGAGGCGGCGCGGGCTGGAGAGGCAGGGCGCGGTTTTGCCGTGGTCGCCTCCGAGGTGCGGGCGCTCGCCCAGCGCTCCTCCGAAGCCGCGCGTGAAATCGATGCGTTGATTACCACGTCTTCCGCCCATGTGCGCCGCGGCGTCGATCTCGTCGGCGAGACCGGGTCGGCCTTGCGCGGCATTTTGACTTCGGTGAATGACATTTCGGTCCGCGTTTCAAAAATTGCACTCTCGTCACGCGAACAGTCCAATGGCCTGGCGGAAATCAACGCCGCCGTGATCCAGCTCGATCAGGTGACACAGCAAAACGCAGCGATGTTCGAAGAAACCACCGCAGCGAGCCAGGCTCTCAGTCGTGGTGCGCAGGTTCTGACCGCGACCACCGCGCAGTTCCGCACAACCGATGCCCCTCCGCCGCCCCTACCCAAAAAGCAGAGCGTCAGTTCGCCGCGCTCCTTCGCGGCATCCGCCACCACCGCACCGAAGACTGTTCGGGTCGAGGGTTCACTGGCACGCGCGGCTGCTGTGGATGAAAATGATTGGGAAGACTTTTGAGCATTGCCCGGCCTCCGCGCGATAGCCACAGCAACGCAGGTTCACGATGACCCCGAAACGTGTATTGATCGTCGATGACTCACCAACCATCCGTCAACTCATTCGCAATGAGCTGGCGCATGATCCCCGGCTTGTGGTGGTGGGGGAGGCGTCTGATCCTTTCGACGCGCGCGAGAAAATCAAGGCCCTCGATCCCG
>CAZPWV010000165.1:4053-5448 GCA_964590825.1 uncultured Rhodobacter sp.
GTCCTGACGCTCGACGTGGAAATGCCGCGGATGAACGGGCTCGAGTTTCTGGAAAAGCTCATGCGGCTGCGACCGATGCCGGTGGTGATGATCTCGACCGAAACCCACAAAGGCTCAAGCGCCGCCTTGGAGGCTTTGTCGCTTGGGGCGATCGATTGCATTGGCAAACCCAGTTATGATCGTCTTTCACATGCGTTCCACGATCTTGCAGATCTGCTTGTTGTGGCAGCGGGTGCAAAGCTCCGCCTACCAGGAAGCCGCCACCCCATTCAGCCCGCGACGGGTTTCGATTGGAACGGAAAATATGTGCTGATCGGTTCGTCAACCGGGGGCGTGGATGCGTTGGAAACCCTGCTCTCGGGATATCCGCTGAATTGCCCCCCTACGGTCATCACACAGCACATGCCTGCCAGTTTTCTGGCGAGCTTCGCAAAGAGGCTCGATAGCCGCGTTGCGCCAAAAGTCGAACTCGCGCAGGATGATGCGCCATTGCTGCCCGGTACTGTCTATCTCGCGCCTGGGGGCGATTTTCATCTGGCCATCCGGGCCGGAGACACGCCGAAATGTCGGCTCGATGCCGGCGAGAAGCGCAACGGTCACCGCCCCTCGGTCGAAGTGCTGTTTTCGTCCGCCGAAGCCCTTGCAACACGTGTGGTTGCGGTGATGCTGACGGGGATGGGGCGCGACGGGGCCGAGGCAATGGGGGCATTGCGGCGTGCGGGCGCAAACTGTCTGGCGCAAGATGAAGCGAGTTGCGTGGTATTCGGAATGCCGCGCGTTGCCTTGGAGATTGGAGCGGCAGAGGCCGCAGTTCCGATCGGACGGATGGCCGAGGCCATCCTGCACCTCTGCGAACGAAAAAAAGCTGGATCACGCGTCCAGACAGGAGGCTGACCAATGACCGCGCCACACAAGACGCGCCACATCGCCCAAGGTGAATTTGCAGTCGGGCAAGGGCCGACGATGTCGATTTCGACCATCCTTGGGTCTTGCGTTTCGACCTGCCTCTATGACGAAGGCTCTGCCTTGGGCGGGATGAACCATTTTCTGCTGCCCGATGGGGTCGGCGCATCGCTCAATTCCGCACGTTTTGGCGTGAACGCGATGGAATTGCTGATCAATGCCCTTATCAAGGAAGGCGCAAATCGAAACAGGTTGAAAGCAAAGGTGTTCGGGGGAGGGCGGATGATCGCTGGGCTGACCGATATCGGTCAGAAAAACGCGCATTTCGTGTTGGATTTTTTGTCGCGTGAGGGGATCGACTGCACCGGACAAAGCCTGGGAGGAACGCAGGCGCGCCGCGTCGAGTTCTGGCCCGGAACCGGTCGCGCGCGTCAGCGTCTGCTTGGAGAGACGCGCGTCGTCGAAGTATCCCCGGTGCAAGAATCCGGAAAC
>CAZPWV010000166.1:0-5433 GCA_964590825.1 uncultured Rhodobacter sp.
CGATGGCGGCGCGCAATTCGTCGTCCGTGGCCTTCATGGCCCTGCCACGCGGAGGCATGGCGCCCTTGCCCGTGATCGCGATCTTGAGCATCTGATCCATGCCGGTGGCGATGTAGGGCGGGATCATGAAGGGGATCAGGAACACCACATCCCAGATCACCGCCCCCGGCACCCGAAATAGCGCCCGCACCACCGCCAGCGGCACTGCGACCAGCGCCGACAGCGCCACCACCAACCCCCCCAGCAAGAGCGTATTGCCGGCCATGCCGAGCAGTTTCATATCGCCCAGCGCGCTTGCAAGCGCCGAAAAGGGCGCGGCCAGCGAGCCGCGCCCCAGGTCGGGAAAGATCGCCTGAAGGACGATCGCCAGAAATGGCACAGCCACGACCAGAACCAGCCCCGCCGCCGCGACAAGAACCGCCGGGCTGACCGCCTCGGTTTTCCGTGCCATGCGCCCCTCGCCTTACTTCGCAAAGGCCTTGGCAAAGGCGTCCAGCGTCTCGGCGCGCTTGCCGTAAACGGCGGCGGCGTCGATCGGCAGGATCTTCAGATCGGCGATCAGCGGACGGTCGGCGGCCACATCGGTGCGTGCCGGCATCAGGTTTTGCTTGGCGACGATGGCCTGGCCGGCCTCCGACAGGACATAATCGACAAAGGCCTTGGCCTCGTCCTGGCGTTTCGACCAGTTCAGGATCATCACCGGGCGCGGCGCAATCACGGTGCCGCTTTCGGGAAAGATCACCTCGATCGACTCGCCCTTGGCCTTGCCGTTGAGCGAGATGTAATCCACCGCGCCGAACACGGCGGCCTTGGCGCCCTGCAGCACCGGGTTCAGGGCATCGGCATTGGCGCCGGCGACGATGGCGCCATTGGCGGCGAGGCTGTCGAACATCGCCATGTCGCCAGCGGCGGAGAGCGCCGCCACCAGTTCAAAGGCCGAACCGGATTTGGCCGGGTCGGGCAGGTTCACCAGATCCTTGAACTCCGGCTTGGCCAGATCGGCCCATTCGCTCGGGCGCGGCGTGCCCGAGGCCGGGTTCCAGGCAATCGCCAGCGCGGCCACGCCCTGGGCAACGGCGGTATCGGATTTCAGGAAATCGGGCACCGTCGCGGCATTGGCGCTGGCGTAGGGCACCAGCCAGCCGCGCGCGGCAAAATCGGTCGCGGTATCCCACGAGGCCGAGATCAGCACATCGACCACCGGATTGGCGGCTTCGGCCTCGATCCGGGCCATGATCTTGCCGGTGGTGGCCTGGAAGAATTCAACCTTGGTGCCGGTTTCGGCGGTGAAGCCGGCGGCCAGCTCGGCAATCAGCTTTTCCGGGCCGGCGGAATAAACGGTGATATCGGCACAGGCGGCGGTCGCGGCAAAGAGCGCGGTTGCGGCAACGCCGGCGTGAAGGGCGGTTTTGAACATCGGGTGATCCTTGTGTCAGGGTGTGTCGTCCCGCGCCGGGAACCAGCGCAGATGGTCGGGGAGGATTTGCAGCCCGATGCGCTCCCCGATGCGCAGGCGGGAATTGCTGGAAACCTGCACGCTGTGGCCGAGCGCGGGCCGAGCGTGCACGCCGTCCAACTGCACGCTCACCGCATAGCCATTGTCGCGAAACTGCGCGGCCAGAACGGTGCCGGTCAGCGCGGCCTGTGCGGGATCGGTCACTCTCAGGGCGCGCGGCGTGATGAGCACCTCGGCGGTGGTCCGTTCCGGCCCGCCCAGCGCACCAAGGCCCTGACCGCCGCAAGACCAGCCCTGCGCGTCGCGCGTCAGCGGCAAGATCGCGCCCAGCCGCAGGAATTCGGCCACCTTGGGGCTGGCGGGATGCTCGACCAGCACCTCGGGCGGGGCCAACTGGGCAATCTGCCCGGCCTGCATCACCGCAACCTGATCGGCCAGCGTCAGCGCCTCGGACTGGTCATGCGTCACATAGATCGCGGTCAGCCCGAGCCCGCGGATCAGCCCGCCCAGCTCGGCCACCATGGCCTCGCGCAATTCGCGGTCGAGGTTCGACAGCGGCTCGTCAAAAAGCACGATGCGCGGCGCGCCGACAATGGCGCGGGCAATGGCCACCCGCTGCTGCTGCCCGCCAGAAAGCGCCGCGGGGCTGCGCGCGGCCAGTGCCGCCAGCCCCACGCGCTCGAGCGCCGCCATCACGCGGGTCTCGGTTTCGGCCCGGCCAACCCCCGCCATCTGCAGCGGAAAGGCCACATTGCCCGCCACCGTCAGATGCGGCCAGAGCGCGTAATCCTGAAACACCATGCCAAGCCGGCGCTTTTCCGGCGGCACAAAGACACCGGGGCCGGCAACCACCGCGCCATCGATCGCAATCGCCCCCGCGCTGGGCGCCAAAAGCCCCGCAACCAGCCGCAAAAGCGTGGTCTTGCCGCATCCCGAAGGGCCAAGCAGCGCCAGCGTCTGGCCCGCAGGCAGGCCCAGATCAATGCCCTTCAGGACCGGCGTCTTGCCATACTCAAGCGCAAGCCCGCGCGCGGAAATCGCTTGGTCTGAGGTCCAGTCACCGCGCAAGAGGGCATCTCCGATGGTCGTTGCCCTGCCCATAGGCGCCGAAGGTGACAGCCCGATGACGGTTTTCGCCCGGCGGTCGCCGTCTCGGCGGCGCGCTCTGGCCGCAGGGGCGCCAGACCCGCTGCGGCCTCTTGCCGGGCTGCGCCGCGCCCCCGTGCAGCGCCCCCGTGCAGCGCCCCCGTGCAGCGCCTCTGTGCGCCGCGCCCTTATGCAGGGTCTCGGGCCTTACCGATAGATCAGCACCGGCGTTTTGCACGCCCGGATCATCGCCGTGGTGGTGGAACCGATCATCAGCTGGCGGATGCGTGAATGGCCATAGGCGCCCATCACCAGCAGGTCAAACCGCTCGGCGGCGATTTTTTGTTGCAGGGCCGTGTCGGGCGCGCCGGTCACCAGGGCGATTGTGGCGTGCAAGCCCGCGCCGCCCAGCCGGGCCTGCGCGCTGTCCAGCTGGCGAAGAAGGGCGGGGGTCTGCGCACCGCAATAGGCCAGAACGATCGGCAGCCCCGCAAAAACCGGGTTTTGCGTCATTTGCGCAACCGCGCGCTCGGCGCTGGCGCTGCCGTCATAGGCAACCAGCACTTTTGTGATCGCCGCAAATGTCCGCGCCGCGACAAACACCGGAACCGTGGCGCTGCGGATGATGCGTTCGAGGTTGGAGCCGAGATGGTCAACGGCCCCGGCGCAGCCTTCGCCGCGCTTGCCAAGCACGAGGGCGCGGGTTTCGGGTTGCAGGGCCGTCAGGGTTTCCATCAGATCGCCGTGGCGCAGCTTCAGGGTCGCGGTTGGGCCGCCATCGGCCTCGATCAGGGCCTTGGCATCGTCCAGAATGGCATGGCCCTGCGCCGCCGCCAGCTTGGCGCGTTGCGCGTCCAGCGCGACCAGCTCCTCCATCAGCGCCGTTCGCGCCCCCAGTTTCAGGGCGCCAGACAGATCGCCGCTGCCCTTGCTGTGCGTGTCGGGCAGGACATGCAGCAGGCTCACCCCGCCGCCCAGACGCCGGGCCATCCAGGCCGCCGCATGGCAAACGCTGGTGGCATAGCCGGAGCCATCGACAAGGGCGAGAATTGTCGTTGTCATCTTCATTTCCCCTCAATGCGCCATCAGCTTGTCTTCCGCACCGGGCTTGTCATGCAGGGCAAGCCGGTCAACGATGGTTTCCGATGCCGCGTTCATGCCGACAATTTCCACCTCGGCCCCGTCGCGACGGAATTTCAGCACCGCCATGTCCAGCGCCTGCACCGAAGAGATATCCCAGATATGGGCGCGGCTCACGTCGATCACCACACGATCGAGCGCTTCCCTGAAGTCAAAGGCCGCCATGAAATCCTCGACCGAGCCGTAGAAAAGCTGGCCCTCCACCCGGTAGGTCCGCACCCGGCCGTCGGCACTGACCGTGCTGGTCACGCCAAAGAGTTGTGCGATCTTCCCGGCAAAGAAGATGCCCGACAACAGCACCCCCAGCAGCACGCCGATGGCGAGGTTATGGGTATAGACCACCGCCACCACGGTGGCGATCATCACCACCGAGGATGACCGCGGGTGGCTCGCCAGGTTCTTGATGGATGACCAGGAAAAGGTGCCAATGCTGACCATTATCATGATCGCCACCAGTGCCGGCATTGGAATCCGCGCCACCCAGTCGCCCAGAAACACCACCAGGATCAGCAGCACCGTTCCGGCGGTAAAGGCGGACAGCCGTCCGCGCCCGCCGGATTTCACGTTGATGATCGATTGGCCGATCATCGCACAGCCCGCCATGCCGCCGATAAAGCCGGTGGCGGCATTGGCGATGCCTTGACCGATGCATTCCTGATTGCGGCTGGATCGGGTGTCGGTCAGCTCGTCCACCAGGGTTTGTGTCATCAGGCTTTCCAGCAGGCCGACAACCGCCACCGCCACCGAATAGGGCAGGATGATCGTCAGCGTTTCCAGCCTGAGCGGAATTTGCGGAACCGCGAATACCGGCAGCGTGTCGGGCAGCGCGCCCATATCGCCCACGGTGCGCACGTCGAGGCCAAAGGCCAGGGTTGCGCCGGTCAGCACCACAATGGTCACCAGCGGCGAGGGTATTGCCCTGGTCAGCCGCGGAAACAGGTAGATGATCGCCAATCCCGCCGCAACCATGACAAAGGTCAGCCCGCTGACCTTTGTCGGGTCAAGCTCGGGCAGTTGCGCGATGAAGATCAAAATCGCCAGCGCGTTGACAAAGCCCGTCATCACCGATTTCGACACATAGCGCATGACGAAGCCAAGCTTCAGAAGGCCCATGGCGATCTGGATCAGCCCCGCCAGAACGGTGGCCGCAAGCAGGTATTGCAGCCCGTGGTCGCGCACCAGCGTGACCATCAGCACCGCCGTCGCGGCCGTGGCGGCCGAAATCATCCCCGGCCGCCCCCCCACGAAGGCGATCAGCACGGCGATTGAAAAGCTGGCGTAAAGCCCCACCTTCGGATCCACCCCCGCGATCATGGAAAAGGCAATCGCCTCGGGGATCAGCGCCAGTGCCACGACAAGGCCCGACAACAGATCGGCTTTGACATTGCCGAACCACTGGTTGCGGTAGGCAGTCATCGAAATCATGTGAAATCCGTTCCAGACCGATGCGGCGGCGTGCATCGCATCGCGTGGCGTCAGGGTCTGTCAGACGGTTGTCCGGCGGATCGGCGGCCGGAAGAGCCAGCCGGGAATCGCACCCGGCTCCAAGTTTTCCCGACGCGGGATAACCAAATTCCGGGCGATTGCAACCCCGGCCGCCCGCAAGGCGCCGCAGCGCCGCGATCCGCGCCACCCGTGGCTCGGGGTCGGCGGCGGGGCGACCGGCACGGGAATTTCGCGTTTCGTTTACTGAACGGTCAATAAAACGTCACGGCTCCAGGGCAGGGTCTGCCCAGCCTTGGAACCGGAGA
>CAZPWV010000167.1:0-5417 GCA_964590825.1 uncultured Rhodobacter sp.
TTTTATAGAGGTCTTTCAGCGGGTTATAGCCGCCTGCCATATCGCCGTAGATGGTGCAGTAGCCCACCGCCACCTCGGATTTGTTGCCGGTGGTAAGCAGCATCGAGCCGAATTTGTTCGAGATCGCCATCAGCATCAGCCCGCGCAGGCGCGACTGAATATTCTCCTCGGTCACATCGGGCCTGGTGCCGGCCATCACATGGGCAAGCGCCCCGCCCACCGCATCGCGGCTTTCTTCGATGCTCACCGTATCGAGCCGGCAGCCGAGCCGGGTGGCAATCTCGGCGGCATCATCGAGCGAGGCCTGCGAGGTGTAGCGCGAGGGCAGCATGACGCAATGAACGTTTTCGGCCCCCAGCGCATCGGCGGCAATGGTGGCCACCAGCGCCGAATCGATGCCGCCGGAAAGCCCCAGCACCACCTTTTTGAACCCCGACTTGCCCAGATAATCGCCCAGGCCCAGCACCATGGCGCGGTAATCCTGTTCCCAGTCGTCGGGCTGTGGCGCAAGCGGCTGCGGCAGCGCCCGCCAGCCCTCGGCGCCGCGGACGAAATCGACATGGGTGAGGCTTTCGTCAAAGGCGGGCAGTTGCGCCGCCAGTTCCCCATGCGGGTTGAGCACGAAACTCGCGCCATCGAAAAGCTGGTCGTCCTGCCCGCCCACCATGTTGAGGTAAACCAGCGGCAGGCCGGTTTCCACCACCCGCGCCACCGTCACATTCATCCGCAAATCCAGCTTGCCGCGCCGGTAGGGCGAGCCATTGGGCACCAGCAAGATCTCGGCCCCGGTCTCGGCCAGGGTCTCGGCCACGTCCGGGTGCCAGGCGTCTTCGCAAACCGGCGAACCGATGGTCAGCGGGCCAATGCGGTAAGGCCCCGAGATCGGCCCGGCCTCAAAGAGCCGCATTTCGTCGAACACATCGTCATGCGGCAGGTGATGTTTCAAGAGCCGCGTCAGCACGGCGCCGTCACGCAGCACCCACCAGGCATTGAAATGGCCCTGATCGTTCCAGAACGGCCCGCCAATGCCCAGCGCCGGTCCATCGACGATCTTCGCGGCGAGGGCCTGCATTTCGGCCATCGCATCGCGCACGAAGGCGGGTTTGAGCACCAGATCCTGGGTTTGGTAGCCGGTCAGGAACATCTCGGGCAGGGCCACCATGTCGGCCCCCGCCGCCCGGCCCGCCTGCCAGGCGGCCAAGGCTTTTGCGGCATTGCCGGCAAGATCGCCCAGCGTCGGGTTGAGCTGCGCAAGCGTCAGGCGAAAGGTCTTGGTCATGGGCTGTCCTGCGGATTTTCGGCGGCTCGGTGCGGCGGCTGAATGCGGCGGTGGTCCCTGATGTAGCGCCAAGCCAGGGCGGTGAAAAGCCGGACGGGTGGAAAACCGCCGCCGGGCGGGGCGGCCTGTTGGCGGCGGGGCGCCATATCGGGGGGCGGCGCTTGTCTCTGGCCCGCAGGCGCACTAGGCTTGGCGGGCTTCGGGAAGACAGGCAGGGGAAAACAATGGGCTCTGGACGTATCCTTGCGCTGACACTCGCACTGGGCGTGATGGCTGCCGGGCTGGTGCCCGGTGGGTCCGCCTCCGCGCAGACCGTGGCCAGCAAGCAATATGAGGACGGCGGCTTTTACGAGGGCAGCTTCAAGGACGGCAAGCAGCACGGTCAGGGCAAATACCGCCTGCCCTCGGGCTATGAATATGACGGCAACTGGGTGATGGGCGAGATCGCCGGGCAG
Source organism: uncultured Rhodobacter sp. (assembly GCA_964590825.1). Classification (GTDB taxonomy): domain Bacteria; phylum Pseudomonadota; class Alphaproteobacteria; order Rhodobacterales; family Rhodobacteraceae; genus Rhodobacter. Next base: position 1,735 of record CAZPWV010000167.1, read on the forward strand.
GGCCGGGCGCGGTTTCCCGATGGCTCGATCTACGAGGGCAATTTTGCCCGCGGCAAGCCCGACGGCACCGGCAAGATCACCTTTGCCGATGGCGGCACCTACGAGGGCGACTGGGTGATGGGCCAGATCACCGGAAAGGGGGTGGCGCAATACGCCAATGGCACCCGCTACGAGGGGCTGTTTTCCAACGCCCTGCATGATGGTCAGGGCGTGCTGAGCGGCCCCGACGGCTACCGCTACGAAGGCGGCTGGGCGCAGGGCGTCAAGGCCGGCAGCGGCAAGATCACCTATCCCGACGGCGCGGTCTATGAAGGCGCCATGGCGGCGGGCCAGCGCGCGGGCAAGGGCAAGCTGGTGCTGGCCAATGGCATCACCTACGAGGGCGACTGGGTTGGCGGCCAGATGGAGGGCACGGGGCTTCTGGTGCAGGCCAACGGCGACCGCTACGAGGGCGCCATGGTGGCCGGCAAGCGCTCGGGCAAGGGTCTGGTGCGCTACGCCAATGGCGACAGTTTCGAGGGCGACTTCCTGCTCGACAAGCCGCATGGGCAGGGCCGGTTTCAGGGCTCGGACGGCTATCTGTACGATGGCGGCTGGATCGAGGGCCGGATCGAGGGGCAAGGCCGGGCCACCTTCCCCGACGGCTCGGTCTATGAGGGCGGGTTCAAGGCCGACCTGCCCGAGGGCGAAGGCCAGATCCGCTACCCTGACGGCGCCAGCTATGCCGGCGGCTGGGTGGGCGGCGTGATCGAGGGGCGCGGCATCGCCCGCTATGCCAACGGGCTTGTCTATGACGGCGATTTTCTGGCCGCCCGCCAGCATGGCAAGGGCACGATGACCTATCCCGACGGCTACCGCTACGAGGGCGACTGGGCCGATGGCCAGCGCCACGGCCAGGGCAAGGCCAGCCACCCCGATGGCACGGTCTATGAAGGCGGTTTCGAGATGGGCCAGCGCGCCGGCTTTGGCAAGCTGACCATGCCCGACGGCTTCGTTTACGAAGGCCAGTGGCTCAACGGCGAGATCGACGGCGAAGGCCGGGCCAGCTATGCCAATGGCGACAGCTACGAGGGCCGCTTCGTGCAGGGCAAGCGGCAAGGCAAGGGCGTGATGCGCTACGCCTCGGGCGCGGTCGAGGCGGGCACATGGACCGAGGACAAGCTGACCGAACCCGGCCCCGTTCCCGCCCCCCCGCTTGCCGCCCCCCCGGCTGCGGCCGCAGGCGAGGGCACGGGCGAGGGCACGGGCGGCGTGGAAACCACTCCCGATGCCGGCAACGGGGCCGGAAACGGGGCCGCGACCGGGGCAGATGTCGCAACGCCGCCCGCCGCAACGCCGCCCGCCGCGATCGCGGCCCCGTAACGGCCCCGGCTCGGAACCGCCCCAACCGCCCCGCCCCACCCGCTGCGGCCTGCTCTGGCGGGGCGCCATCCCTGCGACACCCCGCCGCAGTTCGGGGCGGAAAATACTTGCCGCAAAAGCCAACTCACGGCAGGCTAAGGGAAATGCTAGGGTTTTCGTGATAGCGCGGGGGGCACGCCCCGCCGCGCTGGTTACCGCGCCAGGGGCGCCATTGGCACATGGGTTGTGGGGGCGGCGTGAACAGAGCAATTCCCGACACTGGCACGGCAGATTACCGCAAGGAGATCGACCGGCTGTTCGATATCGAATACGGCCAGCGCATCGATGCCGGTTTTCGCCTTGGCCTGCTGTTGCTGACCGGTGTCACGCTTTACGCCTATACCGGCTGGCCCGAGGCGCTGCTGTGGCTGGCCGGGCTGATCCTGGCCCATGCGGCGAATTTCCTGTTTCTGCGCGGCCGCCCCGAAACCTGCACCCGGCGCGATGTGGTGCTGGCGGGGGTGCTGTTTTCGGCGCTGGTGGCGGCGTTCGTCTGGATGCCGGCCCGGCTGATGGTGGCGCAGGACCCGGCGCTGCGCATTGGCGGGGCGGCGGCGATGGGCGCCATTTTGGTGTTTCTCATCCACCGCTCCGACCGGGTGCTGGGGGTGATGCTGGGCGAGCTTGCGGTGATCGGCGCGGCGCTGGTCTGGATCGTTGCGGAAACGCTGGGCCAGGTCAGCCATCGCGGCGCGCAATTCGGGGTGGTGCTCGCGGCGGCAGGGCTGATGGGCTATTTCACCCTCACCATGCTGGCGCACCGGAGCATCCGGCTGAAGGCGGAACAGACGGCGCGGCGCTCGGTTCAGGCGCAAAAGATGGAGGCGATCGGCCAGCTTGCGGGCGGCGTCGCGCATGATTTCAACAATATCCTGACCGCGGTGATCGGCAATCTCGATCTTTATGACCTGTTCGAGACGCAACCCGAGCGTGACGCGGCGGTGGCCGAGGCGCGGGTGGCGGCGCTGCGGGCGGCGGCGCTGGTGCGTCAGCTTCTGGCCTATGCCCGCCGCTCGCCGATGCAGATTGCCACACATGATCTGGGCGCGCTGCTCGATCAGGTGCAGATGCTGACCCGCCGGCTGCTGCCCAGCTCGATCGTGCAATGTTTCACCCCGCCCGAGGCGCCGTTGCGGGTGGCGCTGGACCAGAACCAGTTCATCACCGCGCTGGTCAATCTGGTGGTCAATGCCCGCGATGCGATGCCTCGGGGCGGCACGCTGACGGTCAGCGTGCGGGCGACCGAGCTGGCCACCCCGCGCCCGCAGCCCGATGGCGCGGCGCTTGCGGTCGGGGCCTATGCCGCGCTGAGCGTGGCCGATACCGGCCATGGCATCCCCGACGAACTCTTGCGCCGGGTCACCGAGCCGTTCTTTACCACCAAGGCGGTCGGGCAGGGCTCGGGTCTGGGGCTGAGCATGGTCGAGGGCTTCGCCCGCCAGAGTGGCGGCGCGCTGGTGATCGACAGCGGGCCCGAAGGCACGGTGATGACGCTGCTCTTGCCGCTCGCCGCGCCGGAACCGGCCTCCGACCCCGAGGCCGAACCCGACCCCGCGCCCGGCACCGAACCGCGGCCGGATCGGGTCGGCGCCGCTGTGAACGCGCGGCCCCCCGGCCCTGCCGCCGCCACCGCTTCCCCGGTGCCGGGCCGGATCTGAAACCGCACCGGGCCAGGGCTGGAAATTTCCGGTTTTTGGGGCTTTTCATTTGCCCGTCGCGGCGCCATAGTCGCCGCCATGACAGCGATGCCGACCAGTTTCACCTTTGCGCGCGGGGCTTTTGCCCCCGGCTTTGCCGCGTCCGGCCTGCTTCTTCTTGGCTGCCTCTGAGCGTGCCCTCGGGCGCGACCGCTCGGAGGTAACAGCGCCCACCCCCCCGAACCCCAGGCGAAATGCTGGCCTTCGGGACACGCCGACCCAAGACCCCCTGTGACCCAAGACCCCCTGACCGAGACATATCCATGGCCCTGAACCTGACCGACAAATCCCGCGTTCTGATCTTTGACACCACCCTGCGCGACGGCGAGCAAAGCCCCGGCGCCACGATGACCCATGACGAGAAGCTGGAAATTGCCATGCTTCTGGACGAAATGGGCGTCGATATCATCGAGGCCGGCTTCCCGATTGCCTCCGAGGGCGATTTCGAGGCCGTCAGCGATATTGCCAAAGCCTCGAAAAACGCCGTCATCGCCGGGCTGGCGCGGGCCAATTACAAGGATATCGACCGCTGCTGGGACGCGGTGAAACACGCCCGGCAGCCGCGCATCCACACCTTCATCGGCA
>CAZPWV010000168.1:0-5416 GCA_964590825.1 uncultured Rhodobacter sp.
AACTCACGGGGCCTGCCAGAGCCGCAAGCGGTGGCCCTGAACCGCGAGCTGTGCGAGGTGATGCTGCGCCAGCATGTGGAGAGCCGCGCCGATGTGACGATCGGCTGCCTCACCGTGCCGCGCTCCGAGGCCTCGGCCTTTGGCTGCATGGCGGTGGATGCGCAGGGGCAGGTGACCGAGTTCCTGGAAAAGCCCGCCAATCCGCCGGGGATGCCGGGAGACCCGGACAACAGCCTCGCTTCGATGGGGATCTATGTGTTCGACTGGCAGTTCCTGCGCGAATTGCTGATCCGCGATTCCGAAGACAAGAATTCGAGCCATGATTTCGGCCATGACCTGATCCCGCAGATCGTCCGGAACGGGCGGGCGATGGCGCACAAGTTTTCCGAAAGCTGCGTCACCTCGGGGCTGGAAACCGAACCCTATTGGCGCGACGTGGGCACGATCGACGCGTTTTGGCAGGCCAATATCGACCTGACCGATTTCACCCCCAAGCTTGACCTTTATGACAACGCCTGGCCGATCTGGACCTATGCCGAAATCGTGCCGCCGGCCAAGTTCATCCATGACGAGGACGGGCGCAGGGGTTCGGCGGTGTCCTCGCTGGTGTCGGGCGATTGCATCGTTTCGGGCTCGGAGGTGCGCAATTCGCTGCTGTTCACCGGCTGCCGGGCGCATAGTTTCTCGACGCTGGATTATGTGGTGGCGCTGCCCTCGGTCGATATCGGCCGCAAGGCGCAGCTGAGCCGCTGCGTGATCGACCGCGGGGTGAAGATCCCGCCCGGTCTGGTGGTGGGCGAAGACCCGCTGGAAGATGTCAAATGGTTCCGCCGCACGGAAGGCGGGGTGGTGCTGATTACGCAAAACATGCTGGATCGGCGCGCGGCCATTCTGGGGTGAGGCGGCCTGCGGCGGATGGGGCAGGGGTTCGGCACCTGCTCGCCCGCGGCACAAGCGATGAGCAAGAGGAGGAGAGGGCCGTGAAACAGGTTCTTTCGGTGGCCTCCGAGGCCGTGCCGCTGGTGAAAACAGGAGGGCTGGCCGATGTGGCGGGGGCCTTGCCCGCGGCTTTGGCGGGGCAGGGCTGGGCGATGCGGACGATCCTTCCCGCCTATCCCGGTGTTTTGGAAAAACTTGGCAAAACCAAAGAGGTATGGCGCGATCCTCAGCTTTTCGGGGGGCTGGGAAGGCTGCATCTGGGGCAGATCGGCGGCACTGAAATTCTGGCGCTGGAGGCGGCGCATCTTTATGCGCGCGACGGCGGCCCCTATTCGGACCGCCATGGCGACTATGGCGACAATGCCGAGCGCTTTGCCGCGCTCTCCTGGGTGGCGGCGCAGGTGGCGATGCACGGCGCCGGCGGTTGGCGCCCGGATGTGCTTCATGCCCATGACTGGCAAGGGGCGCTGGCTCCGGCCTATCTGCGCTATGCCGGTTCGGCGGTGCCCTCGGTTCTCACCATTCACAACATGGCCTTTCAGGGCCGCGCCGGGGCGGGAAAAATTGCAGCGCTGCGGCTGCCGCCTGAGGGATTTCACAGCGGCGGCTATGAATATTGGCAAGATATTTCCACCCTCAAGGCCGGGCTGACCACGGCCGATGCGATCACCACCGTCAGCCCACATTACGCCGAAGAGCTGATGCGGGCGGAATTCGGGCTTGGGCTGGAAGGGGTCATGCAGGCCCGTGCCGGGGCGGTGCAAGGCATTCTGAACGGGATCGACGATACCGTCTGGAACCCCGAAACCGACCCCGAATGTGCCGCGTTCAGCGCCACGAAGATGGTCGGAAAATCCATCAATCGCAAGGCCTTGCAAGACGAATTTCAGATGAACCCAGAGCTTTCCGGCCCGCTTGTCATCCTGGTGTCGCGGTTGACCCCGCAAAAGGGCATCGACCTGTTGCCCGGTGCGGTCGAAGACCTGCTGGCGGCGGGGGGGGGGCTGGCGCTGCTCGGTTCCGGGGATGGCTGGGCCGAGGAAATGGTGCGAGGTCTTGCGGCGCGTCATCCCGGCCGGGTGGCGGTGCGGATCGGCTATGACGAAGGGCTCAGCCACCGGATGTTTGCCGGGGGCGATGCGGTTCTGGTGCCCTCGCGGTTCGAGCCCTGCGGGCTGACCCAGCTTTACGGGCTGCGCTACGGCTGCCTGCCACTGGTTTCGGCGGTGGGGGGCTTGTCGGATACGGTGATCGGTGCCACACCCGCCAGTCTGGCGGCCGGGGCGGCGACGGGGGTGGTGTTTCATCCGGTCGATGACCTGTCGCTGCGGCAGGCGATGCGGCGGCTCTGTGCGCTTTACGCCGATCGCAAGACCTGGGGGGCAATGGTGAGACGGGCGATGAAGAGTGATCTGGGTTGGGGCGCCTCGGCGGCGCGCTATGGCGCGTTGTATCACAGGCTGCTGGCAAGATGAGAATCGCACCGGGCAGGGCGGAAAGCCTGGGCGCCACGCCGGTGGGAGGGGGGGTGAATTTTGCCCTCTATTCGGCCCATGCCGAGCGGGTGGAACTGTGCCTGTTTTCCGGTGGGCGGGAAACGCGGCTGACCCTGCCCGAGCGCTCGGGCGATATCTGGCACGGATTTGTTCCCGGTCTGGGGCCGGGGGCGGAATATGGCTACCGCGTGCATGGGCCCTGGGCGCCCGAAATCGGCCATCGCTTCAACCCGGCCAAGCTGTTGATCGACCCCTATGCGCGGGCGCTTTCGGCGCCGCTGTCGTGGAATGTGCTGATGCAGGGCGGGGGCGGCGCGATGCGTCCCGACCGGCGCGATTCGGCCCCGGTCATGGCCAGGGGCGTGGTTTGCGACTGCCAGAAACCTACTTGGGAACGCCCTGCAAGGTCTTGGTCACATACGGTTATTTACGAAGCCCATGCCAGAGGGCTGAGCATGACCCACCCCGAGGTGCCCGCGGCAATGCGTGGCCGCTACGAGGCGCTGGCCAGCCCGCCGATGCTGGCCCATTACCGCCGGCTGGGCATTACCGCGCTGGAGCTTTTGCCCGTTGCCGCCTTTTTCGATGACCGTTTCCTGGTTGAAAAGGGGTTGCGCAACTACTGGGGCTATCAGCCCATCGGCTTCATGGCCCCCGAGCCGCGCTATGGCACGCGCGAGGGCTTCCGCGCCATGGTACGCAATTTGCATGCCGCCGGGATCGAGGTGATCCTCGATGTCGTGTTCAACCATTCAGGCGAAAGCGATGGCACCGGCCCCACGCTGAGCCTGCGCGGGATCGACAATGCCAGCTATTACCGGCTGAGCGAGGGCGGCCGGGCCTATGTGAACGATACCGGCACCGGCAACACGCTCAACCTGGCCAATCCGATGGTGCTGCGTCTGGTCATGGACGCGCTGCGCCACTGGGTCGAGGAAATGGGGGTGGACGGGTTCCGCTTTGACCTGGCCGCCACGCTCGGGCGCACCTCGACGGGGCAGTTCAAGCCCTGGGCGCCGCTGATTTCGGCGATCCGGCAGGACCCGGTTCTGTGCGCGGCAAAGCTGATTGCCGAACCTTGGGATATCGGGCCGGGGGGCTATCAGCTGGGCGCCTTTCCGCATCCTTTTGCCGAATGGAATGACCGGTTCCGCGATGGGCTGCGGCAGTTCTGGCGCGGCGATGCGGGGCAGATGCCCGAGCTGGCGCGGCGTGTCTCCGGCTCGGCAGAGATTTTCGACCACCGCGGAAGGGCCGCCAGCACCTCGGTGAACTTTCTCACCGCGCATGATGGTTTTACGCTGCAAGACCTTGTTTCGTATAACGAAAAACATAACGAGGCGAATGGCGAAGGAAACCGCGACGGCCATAATGCGAATTTCTCGCAGGCGCTGCACGGCGCCGAGCAGCAATCGGCACGCAAGCGGGCGATGCTTGCAACGCTGATGCTGTCGCAAGGGGTGCCGATGCTTCTGGCGGGGGATGAAATCGGCAACAGCCAGTCGGGCAACAACAACGCCTATGCGCAGGACAACCCTCTCGGCTGGGTCGATTGGCCCGGTGCGGATGATGCGCTTTGTGCCTTTGTGGCGCGTCTGGTGCGGCTGCGCCATGACCATCCGGTGCTGCGGCAGGGGCGGTTCCTTCACGCCAGAATCCGTGCCCAGGACGGGCTGCGGGATCTGGTCTGGCGCCTGCCTTCGGGTGCCGAACCCTCCGCGCAGGACTGGCACGATGCACGGGCGCGCTGTCTTTGCGCCGAGATCCGGGGGGCGGCCGAAGGCCCCGAAGGGCAGGTGGCGCATGAGGCGATCTTTGCAATTTTCAATGCCGGCGATGCGGTCGAGGTGCGCCTTCCCGACGGTGTCTGGCGGCAACTTCTGGATACCGCCCACCCCGAGGCCGCCGAAATGACGCAGCATGAACCCGTCTCTTGTGTTGCGGCGCAATCTGTTCAACTCTTTCTTCGTTCGACCGCCCCCATCGAGGGGCAAAAACCCGGCACTTCGGGCCTGCGCAAAAAGACCGCGGTCTTCATGCAGCCCGGATATCTGGAAAATTTCGTGCAAAGCACCTTTGATGCCATTGGCGGGGTGGCGGGCAAGACCCTGGTTCTGGGCGGCGACGGGCGCTATTTTGGCGTGGAAGCGGCGCAGATCATTCTGAAAATGGCGGCCGCCGGGGGGGCGGCGCGGGTGATCGTCGGGCAGGGGGCCTGGCTCTCCACGCCCGCCGCCTCGAACCTGATCCGCCTGCGCGGCGCCGATGGCGGGGTGATCCTCTCGGCCAGCCACAATCCCGGTGGGCCGACCGAGGATTTCGGGGTAAAATACAATATGGGCAATGGCGGCCCCGCGCCCGAGGCGGTGACCGAGGCGATTTATGCCCGCAGCAGATCGATCACGCGCTATGAGAGGCTTGAAACCCCGGATGTGAACCTGACCGCGATCGGCGAAAGCCGGATGGGCGCAATGGTGGTCGAGGTCGTCGATGCCGTGGCGGCCTATGCCGACCTCATGGAAGAACTGTTCGATTTCAAAGCGTTGCGCGGTCTTTTTCACGAAGGTTTTGCAATGCGGATGGACAGTATGTGTGCCATCACCGGCCCCTATGCGGTGGAAATCTTCGAACGGCGCCTTGGCGCGGCCAAGGGAACGGTGGTGCATGGCGAGCCCTTGCCCGATTTTGGCGGGATGCATCCCGACCCGAACCCGACCTGGGCGCATGAGCTGATGGCCGAGATGATGGGGCCGGATGCCCCCGATTTCGGGGCCGCCTCCGATGGCGATGGCGACCGCAACATGATCCTCGGGCGCGGTATCTATATTTCGCCCTCCGACAGCCTGGCGGTGATTGCGGCCAATGCGCATCTGGTGCCCGGCTATGCGGCCGGTCTCAAGGGCGTGGCGCGTTCCATGCCTACCTCGGCCGCGGTTGACCGGGTGGCGCAGGCGCTGGGAATTTCCTGTTACGAGACCCCA
>CAZPWV010000169.1:0-2390 GCA_964590825.1 uncultured Rhodobacter sp.
AAACCGGGGCTGGCGGTGGTCGAATTCCTGCCCGAAATCGCACCGGGGCTCGAGATGGGGGACTTCATGGTCAAGGTCGCCGATGTGGTGGAAACCGCCTCGGACAAGCTGATGATCGAGGCCGGGTTCACGGTTCCGCCGCGGGCCTAGGCCAGTTTCAGCATGGCGATGCCGGCGACAATGGCCAGCACCCCGCCCAGGCGCAGCGCGTTGACCGGCTCGGCAAAGAACACCACCGCAAGCGTGGCCGTGCCCAGCGCGCCAATGCCGGTCCAGACGGCATAGGCGGTGCCCACCGGCAGGCTGCGCATGGCGCGTTCCAGCAAGACAAAACTCGCCAGCGCGCCCAGAATGGTCAGCGCCGAAGGCAGTGGTTTGCTGAACCCCGCCGAGGCCTTGAGCCCCAGTGCCCAGCCCACCTCAAGCAACCCGGCCAGAACCAGAGTGGCCCAAGGGCTCACGCCGCCAGCCCTTTCGAGCCCATGGCGAGGAATTTCCGGCGCCGGTCGGCGATGATCTCGGAACGTTTCCGGCCCTTCATCTCGGCCAGCATCAACGCGATTTCCGAGCCCACGGCCGCCATCGCCGCGGCGCGGTCGCGCTGGGCGCCCCCCAGCGGCTCGGAGATGATGCGGTCGATCACGCCCAGCTTTTTCAGGTCTTGCGCGGTCAGGCGCAGCGCCTCGGCCGCTTCGCGCATCTTTTCGGCGTCCTTCCACAGGATCGAGGCGCAGCCTTCGGGGCTGATGACCGAATAGACGGAATGTTCCAGCATGGCGATGCGGTTGGCCGTGGCAAAGGCCACCGCCCCACCCGAGCCGCCCTCGCCGATGATGACGCTGACCAGCGGCACCCCCAGCGACAGGCATTTTTCGGTCGAGCGGGCAATTGCCTCGGCCTGCCCGCGTTCTTCGGCGCCCTTGCCTGGATAGGCGCCGGGGGTATCGACCAGCGTCACCACCGGCAGGCCGAAGCGGTCGGCCAGGTCCATCAGCCGGATCGCCTTGCGATACCCCTCGGGCCGCGCCATGCCGAAGTTGCGCTCGATGCGGCTGGACGTGTCATTGCCCTTTTCGTGGCCGATCACCACCACCGGCATGTCGTTGAACCGCGCCAGACCGCCCATGATGGCCAGATCATCGGCAAAATTCCGGTCCCCGGCCAGGGGCGTGTATTCGGTAAACAGCGCGTCGATATATTCCTGGCAATGCGGGCGGTCGGGGTGGCGGGCGACCTGGCATTTGCGCCAGGGCGAAAGATCCTTGTAGAGGTCTTTCAGAAGCTGGGCCGCCTTCTTGTCGAGCGCGGCGGCTTCCTTTTCCACATCCATCTCGGAATTGGCGCGGGCCATGGCGCGCAATTCCTCGGCCTTGCCCTCGATTTCGGCAAGCGGCTTTTCGAATTCGAGATAGCTGGCCATGAAATCCTCCGTAACGCAGTCGAGCCTATATGACCGGGCCGGACGGGATTTGCAACTGACGCAGGGGGAGCTTGACCTTTGCGTCAAGCGTCGCTGACGGAAACGCCCCGGCACCAGTCCGGGGCGTTCCTGTTCCCTCATGCAGCCGGGCCTCCCCTCCCTGCTGCTCCGGGATCCGAATCGATTCGGTCACGAATCGTTTACACGATGCTCAACCTTTAATCATTTCCGACTGTCTGACAATAACCTCGGCCTGCCGGATCGAGGCAATATCGACCAGACGGCCCTTGTAAACCGTGGCTCCAGCGCCCTCGGCCTTGGCCTTTTCCATGGCGGCCAAAATCTCGCGGGCCTCGGCCACGGCGGCTTCCGAGGGGGTGAAGACCTCATTGGCCAGCGTCACCTGTTTGGGGTGGATCGCCCATTTGCCCACCATGCCCAGCGTTGCCGAGCGCAGCGCCTGGGCACGGAAGCCCTCGTCATCGGAAAAGTCGCCGAACGGGCCATCGACCGGCAAAATGCCATGCGTGCGGCAGGCGGCGACAATGGCGGTCTGCGCCCAGTGCCAGGGGTCGGACCAGTATTTGGCGCCCTCGCGCAGCATGTAATAGTTTTCCTGCGTGCCGCCGATGCCGGTCGTGGCCATGCCCATCGAGGCGGCAAAATCGGCCGCGCCCAGGCTCATTGCCTGCAAGCGCGGAGAGGAGGCGGCAATTTCTTCCACATGGGCAATGCCGGCGGCCGATTCGATGATGACCTCGAGGCTGATGCGCTTTTTGCGGCCTTTCGCCGCCTCGATCGCCGAAACCAGCGCATCGACGGCGTAAACATCGGCCGCGCAACCCACCTTGGGGATCATGATCTGGTCGATGCGCTCGGAGCCCTCTTCGAGCAGTTCGACCACATCGCGGTACCAGAAGGGCGTATCAAGCCCGTTGATCCGCACCGAAAGATATTTGGTGTTCCAGTC
>CAZPWV010000169.1:2400-5356 GCA_964590825.1 uncultured Rhodobacter sp.
GATGTTGCGCCGGGCCTGCGGCTTGTCATCGGGGGCGACCGAGTCTTCCAGATCCAGGTTGATGACGTCGGCTGCCGACTGCGCCATTTTCTCGAAAATCGCCGGACGCGAGCCGGGGCCGAACAGTTGGCAGCGGTTGGGGCGGGCGGGGGCGGCAGGTTGGACGCGGAAGCTCATGAGGTCTCTCGGCAAGGAAGTTACGAGTTTGGTTGCGTTTTGGGTATAATGTTGCGCACCGCAAGGCAAGTGGTGTTTTGCAGGTGCAGAATCATTGCGCAGTTGCGGCGATGAATTTTGTGGCAGATTGCAAACTTGCACGTTTCTTCGATGTATCCTCTCAGTGGCGCAAGAAATTGCGCGCGGACACCGGCATTTGCTGCAATTTTCTGAGGAAATCCGCCAGAAACCGGGCAATCCTTTGCAAAACTCACCCCTGCCCGAGGTTGCCATGTCGCTGATCGAAACCCCCTATCTGCTGTTTCTGGGCGATGCGCCCGACCAACTGGCCGCGAAAGTGGCGCAGGGCATCAAGGACTGGCGGCCCGAGTTTGCGCTTGGCCAGTTGCGCATGGAGGGTTGCAAGGCCGACATGGGCCTGCCCGAGATGAGCCTTGCCGAGGCCAGGGCCGCCGGGTGCCGCACGCTGGTGATTGGCGTGGCCAACCGCGGCGGGGTGATCTCTCCGGCGTGGAAGAAGGTGCTGGTGGCCGCGCTGGAAGAAGGCTTCGACCTCGCCTCGGGGCTGCACAACCTTTTGCGCGACGAAGAAGACCTTGCGGCCGTGGCAAAGGCCTGCGGGCGGCATCTGCACGATGTCCGCGTGCCCGAGGTGGAGTATCCGATTGCCAATGGCGTCAAGCGCAGCGGCAAGCGGATGCTGGCGGTGGGCACCGATTGCTCGGTGGGCAAGATGTACACCGCGCTCTGCATGGAAAAGGAAATGCGCGCCCGTGGCCTGAAGGCGAGCTTCCGCGCCACCGGGCAGACCGGCATTCTGATTACCGGCGATGGCGTGCCGCTCGATGCGGTGGTGGCCGATTTCATGGCCGGCGCGGTGGAATGGCTGACGCCCGACAATGACCCCGACCATTGGGATCTGATCGAGGGGCAGGGGAGCCTGTTTCATGTCAGCTATTCCGGCGTGACCATGGCCTTGGTGCATGGCGGCCAGCCCGATGCGCTGGTGCTGTGCCACGAACCGACGCGGGCGCATATGCGCGGCCTGCCCGGCTACAAGCTGCCCGGCCTTGAGGCTCTTCGCGATCTGGCGCTGCAGGTGGCGCGGGTGGCGAACCCGGAGTGTCAGGTGGTGGGGGTGGCGATCAACACCCAGCACATGCCCGAGGCGGATGCGCAGGCCTATCTGGCGGCGATCGAGGCGGAAATGGGCCTGCCCGCCACCGATCCGTTCCGTTTTGGTGCGGCCAAGCTGGTGGACGCGCTGGCGGCAATCTGATTGGCTTACCCTGGCCGGGGGCGGATGCCTCCGGCGGGAGTATTTGAACCAGGAAGAAGGGGCGGGCGATGATTTCCGTGACGGCCGATGTGTTTCCTCTGGCCGAGGTCTTTACCATTTCGCGCGGCTCGCGGACCGAGGCACGGGTGCTGACGGTGCGGGTGGTGCGCGAGGGTGTCACCGGCTGGGGCGAATGCGTGCCCTATGCGCGCTATGGCGAAAGCCTGCAAAGCGTGACGGCGCAGATCGAAAGCCTGCCCGAGGGCATTTCCCGTGCCGCGCTGCAAGAGGCGCTGCCCCCCGGTGCCGCGCGCAATGCGGTGGATTGCGCGCTGTGGGACCTTGAGGCAAAGCTGGAGGGCAAGCGGGTCTGGGCGCTGGCGGGCCTGCCCGCGCCGGGGCCGGAGGTGACCTGCTACACGCTCTCGCTTGATACGCCCGAGGCGATGCGGGCGGCGGCGGCAAGACACGCCCATCGGCCGATTCTGAAAATCAAGCTGGGCACGCCCGATGACATGCCCCGGCTTGAGGCGGTGCGGGCGGGGGCGCCGGAGGCCAAGATCGTGGTCGATGCCAACGAGGGCTGGAGCGCCGAGATTTACACCGATCTGGCGCCGCATCTGTTGCGTCTGGGCGTGGCGCTGGTAGAACAGCCGCTGCCGGCGGCGGCGGATGAGGCGCTGATCGGCCTCGCCCGCCCGGTGCCGGTCTGCGCCGATGAAAGCGCCCATGACCGCGCCAGTCTGGCGCATCTGGCGGGCAAATACGATCTGGTGAACATCAAGCTCGACAAGACCGGCGGCCTGACCGAGGCGCTTTTGCTGCGTGATCTGGCCCGCGCCGGGGGCTATGGGGTGATGGTGGGCTGCATGGTGGGCTCGAGCCTTGCCATGGCGCCCGCCACGCTGGTGGCGCAGGGCGCGGCCTATGTGGACCTTGACGGGCCGTTGCTTCTGGCCGAAGACCGCGACGAGCCGTTGCATTATGAAGACGGCAAGGTCTATCCCCCGAAAGCATCACTTTGGGGCTGAGAAGGAGAGCGCGATGAGCCGCACCGTTTTTGTGAATGGGCAGTATCTGCCCGAGGAAGAGGCGAAAGTCTCGATTTTCGACCGCGGCTTTCTCATGGCCGATGGGGTTTACGAGGTCACCTCGGTGCTGGGGGGCAAGCTGATCGACTTCGACGGCCACGCCAAACGCCTGCAACGCTCGCTGAACGAGCTGGAGATGGGTTGCCCGGTTACCATGGACGAGCTGCTTGAAATCCACCGCCAGCTTGTTGCGCAAAACGGCATCGACGAGGGGCTGGTCTATCTGCAGATCACCCGCGGCAACCCCGGCGACCGCGACTTTGCCTTTCCGTCCGCGGACACGCCGCAAACCATCGTGCTGTTCACGCAAACGAAGCCCGGCCTCGCCAATGACCCGAAGGTGGCCAAGGGCTACAAGGTGATCTCGGTCGATGACATCCGCTGGGGCCGGCGCGACATCAAGACGGTG
>CAZPWV010000170.1:0-5350 GCA_964590825.1 uncultured Rhodobacter sp.
GAGGTGGCGCAGGTCGGGCCGATGCGCTCCAATTTCACCCCCGAGGGCTACCGCGCGGCGGTGGAAAAGGCGAAGGATTACATCCGCGCCGGCGATATTTTTCAGGTCGTGCCGGCGCAGCGCTGGGCCGCGGATTTCCCGCTGCCGCCCTTTGCGCTTTACCGCTCGCTCCGGCGCACCAACCCTTCGCCCTTCATGTTCTTCCTCAACTTCGGCGGCTTCCAGATTGTTGGCGCCAGCCCCGAAATCCTCGTGCGGCTGCGCGAGGGCGAGGTGACGATCCGCCCGATTGCCGGCACCCGTCCGCGAGGCGCCACCCCCGCGGAGGACCGCGCGCTCGAGGCCGATCTTCTGGCCGATACCAAGGAACGGGCCGAGCATCTGATGCTGCTCGATCTGGGGCGTAACGACGTGGGCCGGGTGGCGCGCATCGGCACGGTGCGCCCGACCGAGCAATTCATCATCGAGCGCTATTCCCACGTCATGCATATCGTCTCGAATGTGGTGGGGGAACTCGCCGAGGGCGAGGATGCGCTGTCGGCGCTGCTGGCCGGGCTGCCGGCGGGCACGGTGTCGGGGGCGCCCAAGGTGCGGGCGATGGAGATCATCGACGAGCTCGAACCCGAAAAGCGCGGCATCTATGGCGGCGGCGTCGGCTATTTTGCGGCCAATGGCGAGATGGACATGTGCATCGCGCTGCGCACCGCCGTGGTGAAGGATGAAACGCTCTACATCCAGGCCGGTGGCGGCGTGGTCTATGACAGCGACCCGGAGGCCGAATTTCAGGAAACCGTCAACAAATCCAAGGCCCTGCGCAAGGCGGCCGAGGATGCGGGGCTGTTTGTCGGGCGGGGCCAGAACGGCTGAGCGCTTGCGGCCAAGCGGGTTTGCGGGCGCCGCCGCGCCCGGCCCGTTCCCGCCCGTCCGCCCCCCGCCACTTGCGGCTCAGTTGGCCGGCGGTGCCAGCACCTGTGCCGCCAGAACCTGTGCCGACAGCGGCGCCAGGCTGACCTGTGCGGCGGCATCGGCGCTCCAGGCGCCCAGCCCGGCCACCGACTCGGGCCAGCTTGAGAGCATCACCACCACCCCGCCTTCGCGCCCCGATTCAAAGGCCGCCCGGCCCAGCACGCGCTGAACCACCGCCGCCTTTTCGCGCCGCGCATCCAGCACCCGCCAGACCCTGGCATGGGGCAGTTGCGCCGATTGCGCAATCTGGCCGGCACGCGGAATGCCGGTGCCCTGGGTGACATAGGCCATGCCCGCCCCGGCCAGCGCCTTGACCGCCTGGCTGACCAGCCGCGCATCGGGCTGGATCACCGGCTGTTCCGGCTCGACCAGCGCCACCGCCTCGGGCAGAACCCGGTGCCAGGCGTCAAAGGCCACCTCCAGATCCTGCGGCGTCGCGCCCTTGGGCAGGGCATCGGCCAGGATCGCCACCTCCATGCCGGCGCTGCGATAGAGCGCGGCGGCAGCTGCGGCATCGGCGCGGCCGGGGTCGAGTGCGACGGTCACCGATGGGCCAAGCGCGGCGATCGTGGCCGGGTCAAGCCCGCCCGCCGCCGCGCCGACATCGATCAGCACCACGGTGAACAGCGGCTTGCCGGGCGTGGCCACGAAGGGCGCGGCAAAGCGCGAAAGCGCCCCCTCCTCCGGGCTTGCGCCTTCCGGGCCGCCTTCTGCGCTTTCCGCCTCGGGCGCTGGCGCAGCGGGACGGTTCACCTTCGGGGCCGGGGCGGTCCGGGCCGCCACAGCCCCCGGCGGACGCAGAAAGCCCGGCGGCACCGGAGCGGATTCGGGCCCGGATTGGGGGCCGGATTCGGGTGCAGGCGCGGGTGCCGGCTCGGTCTCTGCCGCATCGGGCGCGGCGCCAATCTGCGGCAGCCGGTTCACCTTGGCGCCCCCCGCATCGGCAAAGCCCGCATCACCCGCAGGCGCAAAGACGCGCGGCAGCTTCGGGCTGGGCGGCACCAGCGCGCCATCGGGCATCAGGGTGATCTCGGCGCCCGGAGCTTGCGCAGCCGGAGCCTGGGCGCCCGGAACCTGCGCGGCAGAAGGTTGCGCCGCAGGATCGGCGGTTGCGGGAGCCGCGGTTTCCGGGTTGGGCAGATCGGGGGCCTTGGCCTCGCCCGGCGGCGGCACCGGCATGGCAGGCTCTGCCTGCGGCGCGCCATCAAGCGCGGCACGGGCGGTTTCCGGCGCGGCCGGGGCCAGCGGCGTGGTGGCGCCGGTTTCGGGGCGCGCGGCGGGCTCGGTGCCGGCAATCGTCATTGGCGCGGCGGCTTCGGCCCCGGCACCGGTCGCGGGCGCCGCCGGGGCGGCGGCACCCTCACCCAGCGCGGGGGGCGATTGCGGCGCGGCGGGGGCGGCATCATTGGCGCTGCGGGCAAATTCCGACCCTTCGGGCAGGGAAATCGCCGCAGCCGGGCTTCCCTCGGGCATGGGCAGGCCGGGGCTGGCGGTGGCGGCGGGCGGCGCAGAGGCGGGGGGCGCAGAGACGGGGGGTTCAGCACCGGAGGGGTCGGAACCTGCCAGCCCCGGAGCCAGCCCCGGAGCCACCGCAACCCCCGACTCCGGCGCTTGCGGCACCGGCAAGAGCAGTGACAGCGTTGCCAGACCCACCGCCGCCACCACGGTTCCCGCAGCCACCCCCGAAATCACCCCACGCGCCATGCGCCTCTCCCTCAAATCGACATGCCGGCCCATGGCCGAAACCGCGCTGCGGTCTTGACCCCGGCGCCGCGCTCTGAACATCTATAGCCCGACGCAAAGCCCGGTTCACCCCCAGAATTCGGGCGCGAAAAAGGAAATGCGCGCCATGCTGCTGCTCATCGACAACTACGACAGCTTTACCTACAACCTCGTGCATTATTTTGGCGCGCTCGGGGCCGATGTGAGGGTGGTGCGCAACGATGCGATGGATGTGCAGGCGGCGATGGGGCTGGGGGCGGAGGCGATCGTGCTGAGCCCCGGCCCGTGCGACCCGGCACAGGCGGGCATCTGCCTGCCGCTGACGCTGGCGGCCTATGAGGCCGGGGTGCCGCTTTTGGGGGTCTGCCTTGGCCATCAGACCATCGGCGAGGCCTTTGGCGGGCGCGTGGTGCGGGCGGGCGAGATTGTCCATGGCAAGATGGGCACCATCCACCACGCCGGCGCGGGGGTTTTTGCCGGTCTGCCCTCGCCGTTTCAGGCGACGCGCTACCACTCGCTGATCGTCGAACGCGAGAGCCTGCCCGAGTGCCTCGAGGTCACCGCCTGGCTGGACAGCGGCATGATAATGGGGCTGCGCCACCGCGAGCGGCTGATCGAGGGGGTGCAGTTCCACCCCGAATCCATCGCCTCGGAACATGGCCATGCGATGTTGCGCAATTTCCTGACGGAAGCAAAAGTGAAGGTGACGGCATGAGCGAGCTGAAACCGCTGATCGGCATTGCCGCCGAACGTGCGCTGAGCCGGGCCGAGGCCGAGGCGGCCTTTGAGGTGCTGTTCGAAGGTGCCGCCACCCCCGCGCAGATGGGCGGGCTCTTGATGGCTTTGCGCACGCGCGGCGAGACGGTCGATGAAATTGCCGCCGCCGCCCATGTGATGCGCTCAAAAATGCACCGCATTGCCGCGCCCGAGGGGGCGATGGACATTGTCGGCACCGGCGGCGATGGCAAGGGCACGCTGAACATTTCCACCGCCACGGCCTTTGTGGTGGCGGGCGCGGGGGTGCCGGTGGCCAAGCATGGCAACCGCAACCTGTCGTCCAAATCCGGCGCGGCGGATGCGCTGACCGCGCTTGGCCTTGACGTGATGAAGGGGCCCGAGGCGGCGGAAAAGGCGCTGGCACAGGCCGGGATCACCTTTCTGATGGCGCCGATGCATCACCCGGCGATGAAGCATATCGGCCCGACGCGGGTGGAACTGGGCACGCGCACGGTGTTTAACCTGCTTGGCCCGCTGACCAACCCGGCCGGGGTGAAGCGCCAGTTGACCGGGGCGTTTTCGCGCGCCTGGATCCGGCCGATGGCCGAGGTGCTGCGGGCGCTCGGCTCGGAGGCGGCCTGGCTCGTGCATGGCTCCGACGGCACCGACGAGCTTTCCATTTGCGGCACCAGCTGGGTGGCGGCGCTGGCGGACGGCAAGATCACCGAATTCGAGGTGCACCCCGAAGAGGCGGGCCTGCCCTGCCACCCGTTCGAGGCGATCATGGGCGGCGAGCCGGTGCAGAATGCGGTGGCCTTTGGCGAATTGCTGCATGGCGAAAAGGGCGCCTACCGCGATGCCGTGCTCTTGAATTCCGCCGCCGCACTTCTGGTGGCGGGCAAGGTGGAGGGTCTGAAATCCGGCGTAGAGATGGCGGCGCAGAGCATCGACAGCGGTGCCGCGCAGGCCCGGCTTGAGGCGCTGATGCGGGTGCTCGGCGCATGAACATTCTCGACAAGATCAAGGCCTACAAGCTTGAAGAAGTGGCCGCCGCAAAGGCCCGTGTCTCGCTGGCCACGCTTGAGGCGCAAGCCCGTGCGCAGGGCGCCACGCGTGGCTTTGCCGGGGCGCTGCGCGCCAAAGCCGCGCAAGGCTATGGGTTGATTGCCGAAATCAAGAAGGCCTCGCCCTCGAAAGGGCTCATTCGCGCCGATTTTGACCCGCCCGCGCTGGCGCGTGCCTATGAAGCGGGCGGCGCCGCCTGCCTTTCGGTGCTGACCGATGGGCCAAGCTTTCAGGGCGCCCCCGAGTTCCTTGTGGCCGCGCGGGGCGCCTGCGCCCTGCCCGCCCTGCGCAAGGATTTCCTTTACGACCCCTATCAGGTCGCCGAGGCGCGTGCCTGGGGGGCCGATTGCATCCTTGTCATCATGGCCTCGGTGCAAGATGCGCAGGCCGCCGAGCTTGAGGACGCCGCCTTTGGCTGGGGCATGGATGTGCTGATCGAGGTGCATGACGCGCCCGAGCTTGAGCGCGCCTTGAAGGTGTTGAAATCGCCGCTCCTGGGGGTGAACAACCGCAATCTGAAGACCTTCGAGGTGAGCCTTGATGTCACCCGCCAGCTTGCCCCCACGATTTTGGCCGAGGGGCGCGAGCTTGTCTGTGAAAGCGGCATCTTCACCCGCGACGACATGGCCGCAATGGCCCAGGTGGGGGCGCGGCGGTTCTTGATCGGCGAAAGCCTGATGCGCGCAGAGGATGTGGCCGGGGCCACGCGGGAGTTGTTGACATGCTGAGCCATTTCGACGCCAAGGGTCAGGCCCATATGGTGGATGTGTCCGAAAAAGCCGCCACCACCCGCGTGGCGGTGGCCGAAGGCTGCGTGGTGATGCGGCCCGAAACGCTGGCCCATGTGCTGGCGGGCAGCGCGAAAAAGGGCGATGTGCTG
>CAZPWV010000171.1:0-5342 GCA_964590825.1 uncultured Rhodobacter sp.
CGCGGGGCTGGCCCATTGCCCGACCTCGAACACCTTCATCGGCTCGGGGCTGTTCGACACGCTGGGGCTGGCGGCGGCGGGTTGCCGGGTCGGGCTGGCCACCGACACCGGGGGCGGATCGAGCTTTTCGATGCTGCGCACCATGGCCGCCGCCTATGAGGTGGCGCAGCTGCGCCATACGCCGCTGCACCCGGCACAGCTTTGGTATCTGGCCACGCTGGGCGCGGCGCGGCTTTTGCGCATCGATCACGCGGTGGGCAATATCGCGCCGGGGATGGAGGCCGATCTGGTGGCGATCGACCTTGCCTCGACCCCGGCCATCGCCCAGCGCGCGGCGCGGGCGGAGAATTTCTGGGAGGCGCTGTTTCCCACCATCATGATGGGCGACGACCGGGCGGTGGCCGGGGTCTGGCTGGCGGGGCAGCGGCAGGCCCGAATCTGAGCGGGTATCGGAGCGGCTATCGGAGCGGCGGCCCGTCCACAGGCGCGGGCGCCCCAGCCGGGGGTTCCCCCCCGGACCCCCAGGATATTTCGACACTTTGGAAGGGGAACGCCTGGGTGGGGAAGGCTTGCGGAGGAAGACCTGGGACAGGCCGGGGCGGGGACAGGCCGGGGCGAGGACAGGCCGGGGCGGGGACAGGCCGGGGCGGGAACAGGCTGGGGGGAACGCTGGGGGCGAAAGGCTTGGGGCGAAAGGCTTGGGGAAAGCCCGAGGGGCCGCCGATTCGGCGGTTTCGGTTGGCGGGTTTCGCTGGGCGGGTTTCGCTGGGCGGGTTTCGCTGGGGCGGTGCGGCGGCGCCGGAAACCGGGGCCGGGCATCGCCCCGCCCGAACGGCGCCAGCCCCGACCTGCACGGCCTCCTCCCCCTCGCGCCGCGCTCCGCCCACGCATCGGCGGCGCCAGATCAGCCCGCGAGGGCCAGGGCCAATTGCCTTTGGCGGGCGATCACGCGCGGCAGGTCGAGGGTGAGAAGCTGGCCATCGCGCACCACCTGCCGCCCCTCGACGAACAGGTCGCGCACCCGTGGCGGGCCGCACAGCAAGAGCGCCGCCACCGGATCCCAGGCGCCGGCGGCCTCCAGCCCCGACACATCCCAAAGCGCAATATCGGCGCGCTGGCCGGGCACGATGCGCCCCAGATCGGTCCGGCCCAGCACCTGTGCGCCGCCCAGCGTGGCAATTTCCAGCGCCTCGCGGGCGCCCATCGCATCGGCACCATTGCGCACCCGCTGCAACAGCATCGCCTGACGCGCCTCGGCCAGCAGGTTGCCGGCGTCATTGCTGGCCGATCCATCCACCCCCAGCGCCACCCGCACACCGGCATCGCGCATCTCCCGCACCGGCGCGATTCCCGAGCCAAGGCGACAATTCGAACATGGACAATGCGAAACCCCGGTCAGACTGCGGGAGAAAAGTTCAATTTCCGAACCTGAGAGCTTGACGCAATGGGCGTGCCAGACATCGGCGCCGACCCAGCCCAGGTCTTCGGCATATTGGCCGGGGCGGCAGCCGAACTGCGCCAGCGAATAGGCGATATCCTCGTCATTTTCGGCCAGATGGGTGTGCAGCATCACCCCCTTGTCGCGCGCCAGCAGCGCCGCGTCCCGCATCAGCTCGCGGCTCACCGAAAAGGGCGAACAGGGCGCAACGCCGACCCGCAGCATGGCCCCGTCGCGGGGGTCGTGATGGGCGTCGATCACCCGGATGCAATCGTCCAGAATCGCGGCCTCGCGCTCGACCAAAGCGTCGGGGGGGAGGCCACCGGCGCTTTCGCCAATGCTCATCGCGCCGCGCGTGGGGTGAAAGCGCAGCCCGGTTTCGGTCGCCGCCGCGATCGTGTCTTCCAGCCGCGCCCCATTCGGGAACAGATACAGATGATCCGACGACAGGGTGCAGCCCGACAGCGCCAGTTCGGCCAGCCCCACCTGTGCCGAGACCCGGATTTCCTCGGGGCCCATCCGTGCCCAGATCGGATAGAGCGTCTTGAGCCAACCGAACAGCAGCGCATCCTGCCCGCCCGGCACGGCGCGGGTGAGGGTCTGGTAAAGGTGATGATGGGTGTTGACGAGGCCGGGCGTGACCACGCAGCCCCGCGCCTCGACCACCTCGCGGCGCAGGCGCGGCCCGGTCCCGCACAGCTCTGGCTTGTGGGCCAGATCCGCGCCCACGGCGGCAATCACCCCGCCGCGGATCAGCACATCGGCCCCGGCCAGTTCGCGCCGCGCCGCATCCATCGTCACGACGACATCGGCCCCCCGGATCAGAATTTCGCGCATCTTGCCCCTTTCCCGCCAACGCCCCCAGCCAACGCCCCCAGCCAACGCCCCCAGCCAACGCCCCCAGCCGCCGGGTTGGGGCGGCCCCTACCCCCGGCCTAGCCGTTGAGCACCGCCAGCGCGGCGGCGTGCAGCGCGGCATTGGCGGCGGCCAGCACCTGACCGCCTTCATGCGCGGGGCCGCCTTGCCAATTTGTCACGATCCCCCCCGCCGCCTCGATCACCGCAATCGGCGCGGCCACGTCATAGGGTTGCAGCCCCGCCTCGACCACAAGATCGATCTGGCCGGCGGCAATCAGCGCATAGGCATAGCAATCGGTGCCGTAGCGGGTCAGCTTGACCTGCCGCGCCAGCCGGGCAAAAGCCGCGCCCTCGGCGGCGCTGCCCACCTCGGGGAAGGTGGAAAACAAGATCGCCTCGGACAGCGGCCTTGCGGGGCGGCAGCGCAGATCGGCCTGACCCAGCGGCCCGGCCACCCGCGCCAGACCAAACCCGCCCTCGAAACGCTCGCCGATATAGGGTTGGTCGATCACGCCAAAAAGCGGTGCCCCCGGCTTTTCGCCGCCCTCGGCCGAAAGCGCGATCAGCACCCCCCAGGTCGGCGTGCCCGACAGATAGCCCCGCGTGCCATCGATCGGGTCGAGCACCCAGGTCAGGCCGCTGTGGCCGCGCGTGACGCCGAACTCCTCGCCCCAGATGCCATCGTGCGGGCGCCGCGCCGCCAGGATCGCCCGCATCGCCGCCTCGGCCGCGCGGTCGGCCACGGTCACCGGATCAAACCGGGCCTGTTCCTTGTTTTCCGCCGCAATCCCCCCCGGCGCGCGGAAATGGGCCAGCGTTTCACGCCGCGCCGCATCGGCCAGCGCGGCGGCGGTGGCGATCAGTTCTGCCTTTTCGGCATCGCTCAGGAAAGGCATCATCGAAACTCCGGGCCGGATGCGACAAGGGGGGCGATCACCGCCCCCCTTGCTATCAACTCCGATCCGGCACGCAGATCAAGCCGCGTCGGACAGCACCTTGGCCAATTCGAACAGGCGGCGGCGCTGCGCCTCGGGAATGGCGAAATAGGACCGCACCAGTGCCAGCGCTTCCTTGTCGGCGAAAATATCGCCGTCGCGCGCGGTGGCCGGGGCGTCCTCTCCGGACAGCCCCTCGAAGAAGAACGACACCGCCACATCAAGCGCATCGGCGATATCCCACAACCGCGAGGCCGAGACACGGTTCATCCCGGTCTCGTATTTCTGGATTTGCTGGAACTTGATACCGACCTTGTCGGCCAGTTGTTGCTGCGTCACGCCCACCATCCAGCGACGGTGGCGGATACGCTTGCCCACATGGACATCTACGGGATGCTTCATTCAATCGTCCTCGGAACCACTTGGATGGGCGACGTTACCATGGCGTAACTGGCTGTTTCGGCTGTTATTTGCGGAACCTGTCTAAAAAGACAGGTGTGGTTTGGCCAAAACTGGGGCGGAATGCCGCAGTCGCACAATGCGCAGGGCCGAACACCCCCTGCGCGCGTGCCCGAAACGGGATTCCCGCATAGGGTGTTTTGCAATCTGCATTGCATTTTGCAACTTTCCCTTGCGTCACCTTTTCCGCTTCGGGTCAATTGATTCGCGCGTCAATATCCCGCCTCTGGCCCTGCCGCGCCGGGGCGGCTAAGCTTGGCCCCGCCAACCGCCGCCCGATCCATGCCGGACAAACCGATGCGCGCCTTCCTGCTGCAAGATTTTGCCACCCCGCCGCGCCTTGCCCGGCTGGACCTGCCCGCCCCCGGCCCCGGCGAGGTGGCGGTGGCCATTGCCGCCTGCGGGCTGAACTTTGCCGATCTTCTGATGTGCGAGGGCAAGTATCAGGACACCCCCGCCCCGCCCTTCGTGCTGGGGCTGGAGGCGGCGGGCACGGTGACCGCCGCCGGCCCCGGCAGCCGGCTGCGCCCCGGCGACCGGGTGGCGATCTATTCCGGGCAGGGCGGTCTGGCCGAGGCCGGGGTCTTTGCCGAGAGCCGCTGCACCCCCCTGCCCGAGTCGATGCCCTTTGACGAGGCGGCGGCGTTTCAGATTGCCTATGGCACCTCGCATCTGGCCCTGCGCCTGCGCGGGCGGCTGGCGCGGGGCGAAACCCTGGTGGTGCTGGGGGCGGCTGGCGGGGTCGGGCTGACGGCGGTGGAAATCGGCGCAAGGTTGGGGGCGCGGGTCATTGCGGTGGCGCGCGGCGCGGAAAAGCTGGCGGTGGCGCAGGCGGCGGGGGCGAGCGTGCTGATCGACGCCGAGACCCCCGACCTGCGGGCCGCGCTCAAGGATCTGGGCGGGGTCGATGTGGTTTATGACGCGCTGGGCGGCGCGCTGGGCGAGGCCGCCTTTGGGGCGCTGCGGCCGGGGGGGCGGTTTCTGGTCATCGGCTTTGCCGCCGGCACCCCACCCGCGCTGAAACTCAACCACGCGCTGGTGAAAAATCTGGAAATCCACGGGCTCTACTGGGGCGGCTACCTGCGCCTTGATGCCGACGCGCTGCGCGCCTCGATGGCCGAGCTTTTCGGGCTTTACGCGCAGGGCGGGCTGCGGCCCCATATTTCGGCCCGGCTGCCGCTGGAGCGGGCGGGCGAGGCGCTGGAGATGCTGCGCAGCCGCCGCTCCACCGGCAAGATCGTCATCACGATGGGTTGAAATCGACACCCGAACGGCCCGAAAATGTCGATTTTGGCCGCAATGGCTTGAAACCGGCGAAAACACGCCCAATATCATCTCTCAAAGCGGCGCCCCACAGGCGCCGCAAGCTGCATGGAGGCACTCAATGGCTGATTTCAACACGATGCGCTCGGCAACCGCCGCGGGCCGCACCGCACTGATCGACGCGGGCCTGCGCGCCCATATGAACAAGGTTTACGGGCTGATGTCGCTGGCGATGCTCATCACCGGCGCGGTGGCCTGGGCCGTCGGCACCACCCCGGCCTTTGTGAACGCGATCTTCGGCTCGGGGCTGAAATGGGTCGTCATGCTGGCGCCGCTCGCGGTGGTCTTCGCCTTTGGTGCGATGATCCACAAGATGTCCACCGCCATGG
>CAZPWV010000172.1:0-1456 GCA_964590825.1 uncultured Rhodobacter sp.
GCTTCTGGGCGCCACCGGCACCGGCAAGACCTACACCATGGCCAAGGTCATCGAGGCGACCCAGCGCCCCGCCATCATCCTGGCCCCCAACAAGACCCTGGCCGCACAATTATACGGCGAATTCAAGGGCTTCTTCCCCGACAACGCGGTGGAATACTTCGTTTCCTATTATGATTACTACCAGCCCGAGGCCTATGTGGCCCGCACCGATACCTATATCGAAAAGGAATCGATGATTAACGAGCAGATCGACCGGATGCGCCACTCGGCCACGCGGGCGCTTCTGGAACGCGACGATGTAATTATCGTTGCTTCGGTCAGTTGCATCTATGGCATCGGCTCGGTGGAAACCTATTCGGCGATGACGCAAGACATGGAACGGGGCGGGCTTTACGAGCAACGCAAGTTTCTGGCCGAGCTTGTGGCGCAGCAATACAAGCGCCTCGACGCCGCCTTTCAGCGCGGCGCTTTCCGCGTCAAGGGCGACACGGTCGATGTCTGGCCCGCGCACCTTGAAGACCGCGCCTGGCGCTTCAGCTTTTTCGGCGAAGAGCTTGAAGCGATTACCGAATTTGACCCGCTGACCGGCGCGAAGACCGACAGTTTCGAAAAGATCCGCATCTATGCCAACAGCCATTATGTGACCCCCCGGCCGACGCTGCAACAGGCCACCAGGCAGATCCGGGTCGAACTTGCGCAGCGGCTCAAGCAATTGCAGGCGGAGGGAAAATTGCTCGAGGCGCAGCGCATCGAGCAGCGCACCAATTTCGACCTTGAAATGCTTGAAGCCACCGGCGTGTGCTCGGGCATCGAGAACTATTCGCGCTACCTCACCGGCCGCGCGCCGGGCGAGCCGCCGCCCACGCTGTTCGAATTCATCCCCGATCATGCGCTTGTTTTTGCAGACGAATCTCACGTCACCGTGCCGCAGATCGGCGGCATGTATCGCGGCGACTACCGGCGCAAGTTCACGCTGGCCGAATTCGGCTTTCGGCTGCCCTCGTGCATGGACAACCGCCCGCTGAAGTTCGAGGAATGGGATGCGATGCGGCCGCAATCGGTCTTTGTCTCGGCAACCCCGGCGCCATGGGAGTTGGAACAGACCGGCGGCGTTTTCACCGAACAGGTGATCCGCCCCACCGGGCTTCTGGACCCCGAGGTGGAAATGCGCCCGGTCGAGACCCAGGTCGATGATCTGCTCGACGAGATTCGCAAGGTCGCGGCGCGGGGGCTGCGGGTGCTGGTCACCACGCTGACCAAGCGCATGGCCGAAGACCTGACCGAATATCTGCACGAACAGGGCATTCGCGTGCGCTACATGCATTCCGACATCGACACCATCGAACGCATTGAAATCCTGCGTGATTTGCGGCTGGGGGCGTTTGATGTGCTGATCGGCATCAACCTGTTGCGCGAGGGGCTGGATATTCCCGAATGCGGGCTGGTGGCGATTCTC
>CAZPWV010000172.1:1466-5271 GCA_964590825.1 uncultured Rhodobacter sp.
ATGCCGACAAGGAGGGGTTCTTGCGCTCCACCACCTCGCTGATCCAGACCATTGGCCGGGCCGCGCGAAACGCCGATGGCCGGGTCATCATGTATGCCGACCGCATCACCGGCTCGATGCAGCGGGCGCTGGATGAAACCAACCGCCGCCGCGCCAAGCAGATGGCCTATAACATCGCCCATGGCATCACCCCCACCACCGTGCGCAAGAATGTCGAAGACGTTCTGGCGGGGCTGTGGGCCGGTGATACCGACATGGGCCGGGTGACGGCCAAGGTTGAAAAAGTGCAACTTGGCGCCAATCTTGAGGCGCATCTGGCGGGGTTGAGGTTGCAAATGCGCAAGGCCGCCGAGAACCTCGAATTCGAGGAAGCGGCCCGTTTGCGCGACGAGGTGAAGCGGCTCGAGGCGGTGGAACTGGCGGTGGCCGATGACCCGCTGGCCCGGCAATCGGCGGTGGAAGAGGCGGTGGAGGAAGCGGTGAAGATGAAAGGCCGCTCAACCGCCGGGCGTCCGGGGCAAAGGGGAGGGGTGAAACGGCCGAAAAAGCGGTGATCCGGGCCAGACCTGCGGGCCAGACCGGCGGGCCAAAACTGCAGGCCAAAACTGCGGGCTAGAAAGTTGCGCCAAACGCCGATGTGGAATTTGTCCAAATCAAATATATATCAAATTTGCATATTTTTGATCTGGATCAAGGCCCGGCCAAGGGAAACGGCGCTAGCGTGAACCATGGCGCCTGCCGCGCCGCACTTGAACCGAATGGGCTCATTCGATGACCATACCCATGTTGCGTTCCGAAGTAAAATGTCCCCTGTGTTCCAAATGCCCCCCCGCCGTGCAAAAGATGCTGCGCTGCGGCTCTGACCAGCGGTTCTTCCGCCGTGGCCAGACGATCTTTCTGCAGCAAGACCCCGCCACGCATTTCTTTTTGCTGATCGACGGCTGGGTAAAGGTGTCGCGCCTGCAAGCCAGCGGGGTCGAAACGGTGCTGCGGGTCTGCGCCTCGGGGGAAAGCTTCGGGCTGACCGACTGCCTTCAGGGCAGCCGGCACGAAAGCACCGCCGTTGCCGCCGGCCCCTGCCTGACGCTGGCGGTAAGCCGCCGGGCGCTGGAAGAGGTCATGGCGACGCATCCGGAGTTCGTCGCGGTTCTGCTGACCGAAAGCCTGAACCGGATCGACACGCAAAACGACCAGATCGAATCGCTCAAGGCGCAAACCGGAATGCAGCGCGTGATTGCCTTCCTGCTGCTGCACGCGCGGCAAGAGGGCGGGCGCTGGCGGGTCGATCTGCCCTTTGAAAAGACCCTGATCGCCGCCTATCTCGGCATCAAGCCCGAAAGCTTTTCGCGGGCGCTTTCAAAGCTGCGCGACGAGGGCATCCGCATCGAGCGCGAGACAATCTTTTTCAAGGATCGCCGCAAGCTGGAGGCCCTTGTCGCCGCCGACCCCGCCACCGCCTGGAGCCGCGTCGCCTGAGCGTTCAGTAATCGGCCGCGACCTCATACATCACCGGCTCGAAATGGCGGCAGAGCGTAGCAATCACCCGGTTGCGCTCGCGCATTTCGGGGGTGCGCAGCATCGCCTGGTAATCGCCGCGCTTTTCCCATTTCGAATAGGTGGCGATTCGGGTCTGGGCGTCGTTCATGTGCAGCCCCGCGCCGATGAAGCCCGGCTGCCTGGAAATGCAGGCCGCATAGGCCGCCTGCAGGGCCTCCATCAGCTCGCTGGCGGTGGCCGGGGTCATCTCGAAGGTGCAAATCACCGTCTGGCCGGCAAAATCACTGGTAATTTCTGGCATGTCTGGTCCTCCTGGCCGCCATCGTGCCACAGCGGCGCGAAAATGCCACTGCCATTGCACGCCGCGCGCGAAGAAGCGGTCCGCAAGGCCCGGAGCGCCCCCCTGATCCGCCCGCAACCGGGCAAACGCAACGGAAACGTAACAGATTTGTTGCAAGGCGCCGCGTTTCGGGCAAGTCTTGCCCGGACGGTCAAATCCGACCGCCAAAAGGCGCCACTGTCGCAAGACTGTCATAGAGAGCGCCTAGGTGCTGACTGGTGCCCATAGTGGGCCCGGACTTCCGATAACGGGGAGAGAAAGACATATGAAACCGATGCACATCCTTGCAGGTGCCGCCGCGCTGCTGGCCACCACCGCGCTCGTGCACGCCGAAGACCTGGCCGCCATCGAGGCGGCCGCCAAGGCCGAAGGGATGCTGACCACCATCGCGCTGCCGCATGACTGGTGCGGCTACGGAGCGGTGATCGATGGCTTCAAGGCCAAATATCCCGAAATCACCGTGAACGAGCTGAACCCCGATGCCGGCTCGGCCGACGAGCTGGAGGCGATTCGCGCCAACAAGGGCAATACCGGCCCGCAGGCGCCCGACGTGATCGATGTCGGGCTGTCCTTTGGCCCGCAGGCCAAGGAAGAAGGGCTGATCCAGCCCTACAAGGTCTCGACCTGGGACGAGATCCCCGATGCGGTGAAGGATGCCGACGGCCATTGGTATGGCGATTACTATGGCGTCATGTCCTTCATGGTGAACAAGGATCTCGTGGCCAACAACCCGGCCGACTGGGCCGACCTGCTCAAGCCCGAATATGCGGGCCAGGTGGCCTTGGCGGGCGATCCGCGCGCTTCGAACCAGGCGATTCTGGCGGTTCTGGCCGCCGGTATGGCCAATGGCGGGGCGGCCGGTGCCGAAGCCGGTGCGAAAGGGCTCGACTATTTCAAGACGATGAACGACGCGAGCAATTTCGTGCCGGTCATCGGCAAGGCGGGCACGCTGGCGCAGGGCGCCACGCCGATTGTCGTGATGTGGGACTACAACGCCCTTTCGGCGCGTGACACGCTGGCGGGCAACCCGCCGGTCGAAGTCGTGGTTCCGGCCACCGGCGTTCTGGCGGGTGTCTATGTGCAGGCCATCTCGGCCCATGCGCCGCACCCCAATGCCGCCAAACTCTGGATGGAATACATCTATTCGGACGAGGGCCAGAACCTCTGGCTGAAGGGCTATTGCCACCCGGCACGCTTCAACGCGATGGCCGCCGCCGGCAAGATCCCGCAAGAGCTGATGGACGCGCTGCCGCCGGCCGCCGCCTATGAGGCCGCCTATTTCCCGACCCTCGACGAACAGGGCGCCAACAAGGCCGCCGTCACCGAGGGCTGGGACAAGGTCGTGGGCGCCAACGTCCAGTAATCCGGGCGGGTGCAACCCTCTCGCCGCCTCCGGCCCGGTGCCGGGGGCGGTTCCCTCTTACCCGAAAGCGCCCCCTTGTCCGAAAGCGCCCCCGCAACCCAAAGCCCCGCCGTGACCCGCGGCGCCCCCGTGCCCCAGGCCCCGCACCGGCGCCTGCGCCTGACATGGCTGGGCATCGTGCCCTTTGCGCTGTTTGTGGCGCTGTTTCTGATCGCGCCGACGATGAAGATCGTCCTGGGCGCCTTTCAGCGCCCCGATGGCAGCCTGACGCTGGAAAACATGGCCGGGCTTTTCACCCCGTCCATTCTGGCAAGCTACTGGATTTCCATCAAGATTTCCGTGGCATCGGCTGCGCTTGGCTGTCTGGCCGGGTTCTTGATGGCCGCCGCCATGGTGCTGGGCGGGCTGCCGCGGGTGATCCGCGCGCCGCTGCTGACCTTTTCCGGCGTGGCCTCGAACTTTGCCGGCGTGCCGCTGGCCTTTGCCTTTCTGGCCACGCTCGGGCCGCTGGGGCTCATCACCGTCTGGCTGCGCACCGAATTCGGCATCAACCTGCGGGCCTATGGCTTCAACATCCTCAGCTTCTGGGGCCTGACGATCACCTA
>CAZPWV010000173.1:0-5239 GCA_964590825.1 uncultured Rhodobacter sp.
CGGCTTGATCGGCATTCAGAGCATGAATCCGACCGAGTTCGACGAGGGCGGCGGCGTGCGCGTCCATCCGCTTTTACGCCGACAGCGCCGCCCCCGCCACGCCCATTTCGGGCGCCCCCAGACGCCCGAAGATGAAGGCCCAGTTGCCAAGGATATTCACCCCGACCCCAAGCGCGGTGACCCACATCACCACCTGCGCCTTTTCCTGCGCGCTCAGATAAGCCCGAAGCGCCGCCACCATCAGCGCCGGCACCATGCCCCAAAGCCCCACCCAAAGATAATCCTGCGCCAGCGCCGCCAGATGCGGGTCTTGCCCCAGCGCCAGCAGGATCGGCCCGGAAACGGCCATGACCGGCATCACCAGCAGCCCGTAGCCGATCGACAGCCACAGCCCCATGCGGGCGTCGCGGCGCACCTGGGCCTCGTTGCCCGAGCCCAGCGCCGCCGAGATCCGCCCCATCAGCGCATAGGAAAACCCCGAGCCGAGGATGAAGAGAAAAAAGAAGAAGGACGAGCCCAGCACCACCGCCGCCAGTTCGGGCACGCCATACCAGCCCAGCATGATCGTATCGGTCACATGCAGCGCCATCTGCGCGATGTTCGAGCCGATCAGCGGCAGACCCAGCACCAGAAGGGCGCGGGTGTTGGGCCAGAAGCCCGGAGGTGTCGGCAAGGTTTTGACCGTCTGGTTCATCGCCCGGACGCTAGCCGCAGGCCGCGGCGGCGTCCAGAGGCGATCCGTCAGCGCGGATCGGTCAGCGCGGCTCAGTCTCTGGCGCGGCCGGTAATCATCGGGGTGACCAGATCATCGCGTTTCCAGACCCGGTAAAAGACGATGGCGGCAATATGGATCAGCACGAGGATCAGGATCACCGGTGCAATGCGGTAATGCCAGACCAGTGCCAGCTTGTTGCCGGCCTCGGAGACATAGCCCGAAAGCGGCCCCATGTTCACGTAGTCGTCGGTGCCCAGAAACAGCCCCGAAACCACCTGTGCGCCCAGGGCCCCAAGCAGCGCCAGCACCGACCATCCGCCCAGCGGGTTGTGCCCCTGATGCGGGGTTTTCTGCCGCGAGGGCAGCGTGGCCAGATAGCGCGCCACGGTGACGGGGCCTTTGACGAAGTTGAAAAACCGCGCATTGGCGGGGCCGGCAAAGCCCCAGACCAGCCGAAAGAGCAACAGCGCGATGACCGCATAGCCCAGCCAGAAATGCAGGCTCATATCGACCGGGCCGAACTGGCCCAAGCCCCATGCCCCGGCCACCGACAGCACCAAAAGCCAGTGAAAGGCCCGCAGCAGCGGATCCCAGATTTGCGGTTTTTCAGGCGCGGCGGTGGGGAAATGGGGTTTGGTCATGATCGCTCCGGCAAGGAAATCGGGGCGGAGGCCGTGGCCCCCGCCCCGCAAAGGCTTATTCTTCGGGCACGCGGTAGGTGTCGTGGCAGGCCTTGCAGGTGCCGCCCAGCTTGCCCACGGCAGCGCCGAACGCGGCTTCGTCGCCGGCATTGGCGGCAACGATCAGCTCGGCCCCGGCCTCGTGCATGGCTTTGCCCTTGGCGCCGAAATCATCCATGCTTTCCCAGATATTCGCCTTGGCGCGGCTTTTGCCGGGGAAGTCGGCATCCGAAGTTCCCGGCGCAAAAAGCGGGGCGGTATCGGTGGCCAGCGTGGCTTCGAACTTCACCACTTCGGCCTTGGCGGCTTCGGCATCAAAGCTTTTGGCAAAGCCGGCAAAGGCTTTCATCGAGCCGCCCAGCGCCTTGAAATAGGCCTGGCGAGCCTCGACCGTGGCCATGGCATCGGCATGGGCTGCCGTGCCGAAAGCCAGCGCCGCAAGCGGCAGGGCGAGAAGAATTTTACGCATTCGTCGTCTCCTTGGAAGGTCTGGGGTCAGAGCGTTATGGATGTCTTACGCGGCTAGAGTGCATTTCCGTTACCGCGAGAACAATAAAATGTCTGTGACAGGATCACAGCCAAAGGGTCATGGCGCGGGTTTTCGCACCACGAAATCGATCAGCGCGGCGGGGCCGGCATGGCCCTGCCCCTCGTTCAGAGTTGCATCGTAATCGGCCTGGTGCAGCACCTCCCAGCCGGCAAAGGCCCCGCGCAGCAGCGCAAGGGTCCAGAGTTGGTCGGCCTGCCTTGGCCCGCCCGAGGAATTGCCCAGTTGCCGAACCGAAAAACCGTGCAACAACAACAGGCCACCGGGGCGTAACGCCTGTTTCATGCCGCGAAACATGGCGTCGCGCAGGGCGGGGGCGGCGAATTGGATGAACACCCCCAGCACCGCATCGAAGCCCGCCACGGGCCAGATGTAGCGGGCCAGATCGGTCTCTTCGGTGGTCAGGCTCACCCGCCGCATCGCCGCAAGCCGCCGGGCCTTGGCAAGCGCGGCGGCAGAGCCATCAAGTGCATGGACGCACAGATTTTGTGCAGCCAGCCACACCGCGTTGCGCCCCTCGCCCTCGGCCACCGAAAGCACCTGCGCCCGTGGCGCGATCCGCCAGGCCTGCGCCGGCAAGAATGCAGCCGGTTCAAGGCCGTAGTAAAAATCCGGCCCGGCGAATCTGTCGTTCCAGTGCATCCTTGCCTCCTGCCGCTCTCGGGGAATGGTCCCGCGAAGCCGCGGCAGGCGCAAGGGGGACGGCTCAGGCCTTGGGCGGCGCGGCCTTGGCGCCGCTGCGCCGGGTGTCGGGGTGCTGCGCCGCGCCCAGAATATGGTCGGCATGTTGCAGCACATGGCTGGCATGGCCCACGATCAGCGGATCGGGGGGGGTGACGATCGACGGATCCTTGTCGGGATAATCGAGCGTCGTCAGGAAATGGCGCATACAGTTGAGCCTGGCGCGTTTCTTGTCGTTCGACTTGATGATGACCCAGGGCGCATCGGCGGTGTCGGTATAAAAGAACATCGCCTCTTTGGCTTCGGTGTACTCGTCCCATTTGTCGAGCGAGGCCAGATCGATGGGCGAAAGCTTCCAGCGCTTGAGCGGGTCGGTCTCGCGGGCCTTGAAGCGGCGGCGCTGTTCTTCGCGGGTGACCGAGAACCAGTATTTGTAAAGCCGGATCCCCGAGCGCACCAGCATCCGTTCCAGCTCCGGGGCCTGGCGCATGAACTCCAGATATTCCGAGGGCGAGCAGAAGCCCATCACCCGCTCCACCCCGGCGCGGTTGTACCAGGACCGGTCATAGAACACCATTTCGCCCTTGGTGGGCATGTGGTCGATGTAGCGCTGGAAATACCACTGGCCGCGCTCTTCGTCGGTGGGTTTGTTCAGCGCCACCACGCGGGCAAAGCGCGGGTTGAGATGTTCGTTGAAGCGCTTGATCGTGCCGCCCTTGCCCGCCGCATCGCGTCCCTCGAACAGGATGACGAATTTCTGCCCGCTGTCTTGCGCCCATTTCTGCACCTTGAGCAGTTCGGCCTGCAAAAGCGCCTTTTCCTTTTCATAGGCGACGCGCCCCATACGGTGGGCATAGGGGTATTTGCCGCTTTCAAAGGCCAGCCGCACCGCGCTCGGGTCCAGCGTCGGAAAGGCCTGTGGCCCTTGCAACGCCCCTTCACCCGGTGCCGCCACAGCCTCGGTGGGCGCGGGCTTTGCGGTTTCGGCCGTTGGTTCCCCCTGCGGCGCCTCAGGCTTTGCCTGCACCGCTTCCGTCACGATTTGATCGTCCATGCACACTCTCCCGTTTACTGAGTCACGCTTAGCACAAACCGGCAAAAAGCACCTTGATACGGGTCAAGAAACGGTCACACAAATGATATGGGGGCCTTCCCTTTCGGCTTTTGGCCGCGCAGTCTGGGCAAACGGTCGGCCTGGGACGGCCCCGGCAGACAGGAGGCATCGATGATAACGCTTTACGGAACCTATCGCTCGCGGGCGACGCGCAACATCTGGGCCCTCGACGAGCTGGGGCTTTCCTGGCAGTTCAAGCCGGTGATCCAGGCCTATCGGCTGGAGGCGCGGGGCGAAGACCCGCTTGCCCCCGAGGCGCCGCTCAACACCCGCTCGGCGGAGTTCCTGCGGCTCTCGCCCGCCGGCGCAATTCCGGTGCTGGAAGATGGCGGGCTGGTGCTGAGCGAGTCGCTGGGCATCAACCTGTATCTGGCCCGAAAGGCCGGCGGGGCGCTGGCCGCCAAAGACCCGCAGGAAGAGGCGCTGATGATGCAATGGGCGCTTTATGGCGCCACCGCGCTGGAAACCCCGGCGCTGGAGATTTCCTTTGCTTATGCCAAGGGGGAGGACAAATCCGAGGCCGGTCAGGCGGTGATTGCGGTGGCCTGTGCGCAACTGGCGCGGCCAATGGCGGCGCTGGAGGCCCATCTGGCGGCGCATAGCCACATGGTAGGCGGACGCTTTACCGTGGCCGATATCAATATGGCCGAGGTGGTGCGCTATGCCCAGCCACACGCGCCCCTGATGGCGCGTTTCGCGCGGGTGAAAGGCTGGCTCGAGCATTGCCAGGCCCGCCCCGCCTTCAAGGCGATGTGGGAGGCCCGGCTGGCCGAGCCGGCGTAACTCCGGGCGGCGAAAGGCGATGCCTGTCCCCTCCGCCCGAAACACTCCAAAGCAAAAGGCCGGAGTCTCCCCCGGCCTTTCAAACCTCTGGCGGAAGGCTCAGACCTTCAGCGCTGGAATGATCTGCTTTTTCCGGCTCATGATGCCGGGCAGCACCACGGTATCGCCCGTCACGGTGCAGCCAAACGAGGCTTCGGCGATTTTCTTCACCAGATCGTTGGGCACCAGCAGCGTGGCTTCCTCGCGCAGAATGTCGATGACGAACAAGAGCACCTGATCGGCGCCGTCTTCCTTGGCCACGCCCGGCATCGACGCCATCAGGCTCGCCTTGCGGTCGAGCACGATCTTCGGCGCCGTGGTTTCCAGCACCGACACCCGCAGTTCGGTGCCATCGACGGTGTATTCCTTGCTGTCCATGCGCAGCAGTTCGGCATCGGAGAACTCGGACACATCCGATTTCGCCTCGAACATCGCGGTGGCGAGCGCGCCCATATCCACGCCCAGATCGGCGGCGAGTGTCTCGCAGACGGCGCGGTCATGCGCGGTGGTGGTGGGCGAGCGGAATTCGAGCGTGTCGGAGAGGATGCACGACAGCATCGCCCCCTTGATGCCACGCGGGGCTTTCGCCAGCGCATCGCCGATCAGGTCGTGCAGGATCGTGGCGGTGCAGGCCAGCGGGCGGATGGTGATGTCGATCGGCCCCTTGGTCTTCAGCCCGC
>CAZPWV010000174.1:0-5233 GCA_964590825.1 uncultured Rhodobacter sp.
AGGCAGTAGCTTAAATCAACCGGATATCTGTCCAAACATCGGGGAGTAGCTCAATATTCGCCGCGGTTCTGACGGGAAGCCTGAGCGCTGAGGAAGCCCTGTCTCAGCTCTTGCTCAAGATCGCCGAGGCGCAGTTGAACAACCTCTTCACGAACATATTCGGCGGCACCAATTTGGCTGCTGTCCTCGGGCATCTGCTTGGCTATGCCGAGGGCGGCTACACCGGCGATGGTGGCAAATACGAACCTGCCGGGGTGGTTCACCGTGGCGAATACGTCATGCCGAAAAAAGTGGTGGAGCGCGTCGGGGTGGATAACCTCGCAGGACTCCATAGGGCCGCGCTGAGGGGCTATAGCGGCGGCGGGCTGGTAGGAGGCGCGGAACCCCTGAGAAGCGCACAGGCGGGCCGCTCTGGCGCCCTGAATGATGCCGGGCAGGTGATCAACATCAGCGCCCCGGTGACGGTGAACGCCAGCGGCGGCACCCCCGATCAGAACGCGGACCTTGCCAAGCGCATTTCGCGGGAAATGGAAGCGACCATGCGCGGCGTTGTCGCGGATGAGATCAGGCGGCAGGGCAGGCCGGGCAACATGCTCAATTCAGGGAGGCGCTAATCATGGCACTTGTGACGTTCACCCCGCCGATTGCACCCACGCCCGGCACCAAACACGCGCCGAAAGTCAAACTGTGGAAAGCAGAGTTCGGCGACGGATACACGCAGGCCGCACCGGCGGGGCTGAACCATATCGCACATGAGATTTCCTTGCGGTGGGATGCCCTCACAGATGCGCAGTTTTCGGAAATCCGGCAGTTCTTCGAGGACAGGGGCGGCTATCGTCCGTTCTGGTATCAGCCGCGCGGGTTCGCCACGCCGCAGAGGTGGACCGCCCCGGCATGGTTAGGGGCAGACGCCGCGCCGTGGAGCTTTGAGGTCCAGCTTGTGCAGTGGTTTGGGGCGGAAACCTGAGCCGGGGAGGGTAATGGTTTTGCCCACCCCGGAAGAGGTAAAAACTAACCTTTTGCCCGCCAAGTGAGCTAACCTTTTGCCCATCCCGGAACAGGAAAAACTAACCTTTTGCCCGTATATAAGAAAACAATACTACCTCTATTTTCCTTGTAAGTAAGAAAACAAAGAGGAACGGGCAAAAGGTTAGTTTCTTCCGGCAAGAAGACCTGTTCCGGCTCAGAAAACCCCTCCCGGCTTTCCGTTATCTCTACAACTAACGGAAAACAAACAAGAAAAATAAAGGTCGGCCTTGACCAGTAAACACTAAAGTGTTAGATGGGGGGGTAGGTAATTCAAAGGAGACTGCCCATGTCCAAACCCACTATCCAGCTCGCCCCCGAGCGCCACATCCAGATCAAAGCAATCGCATCTGCGCGCGGCCTGAGCATCGCAGAGACGGTTGCTCATTTCGTCAACAATGAGATTGCAGCCGGAATCATCCCGGCAGGTATCGACGGCGTGAATGTTCACAAATGCGACAACGGCCTGCTGATCAATTTCGATGATGAACCGCCGGTTCTTTTCTCCAAAGAGGGTGCCGCCGATC
Source organism: uncultured Rhodobacter sp. (assembly GCA_964590825.1). GTDB lineage: Bacteria > Pseudomonadota > Alphaproteobacteria > Rhodobacterales > Rhodobacteraceae > Rhodobacter. The sequence continues at coordinate 1,554 of CAZPWV010000174.1, forward strand.
TGGCCGCGACCCTGCGCGAATTCACCGATGAGAAAAAGCGCGCGCAGAAGGTCGCCAATATGCAGTTCAACTACATGATCGAACGGAAGGGCAACGGCGTGAAACTGACTATCCCCATGTCCGGCAGTGTCACGAAATCGTGGCCGCGTGATATCGCGCGCGACGTGGCTGATCTGGTGGCCGCATAAGGAAAGAGGGGCGGCGCGCCCACGCCAACCCCTCAAGTGACCGGAAAGGTATCCACTAATGGATATAGCAAGCTCTGACCCGGATGCGCAGGATTTCCATGATCGGCTGTCGGCTTTTTTTCAGGGCGAAGCCCCCGAGCGTCCGGCGTCCGGCCTGTCCATTGGGGTGAGCAATGAAGAATATCACCAGCGCAAGGTCGCAGAAAACGAGGCGCTGCTTGCCGCACTGGATGACATTACCGGCGAAGACACCCCGGCACCGGCGATTGACGCCACCGGGGCCGCAGAGCCGACCTATGAGCGCATTGACGATGCCCCGGCGCCGACGCCTTACGACACGGCGCGGCAGCGGCTCATAGATGCCGAAATCCTGCGCGACGTGGCAGCGCCGGGCAGTGATGAATTTCACCGGGCAATGGCCGATCTGGCGGAGGCCAAGCGCGCCGTCAAAGCCGAACAGGAGCGCGCGACCGATGACGGGTGGCGCAAGCGCCGCGCCACCGATGAGTGGCGCGCCGGGCCGGGCCGCGACGAATACAACGCCAGTCGCCGTAAGGTTAGGGACCGGGCGAACACCATGACGCCTAAGGCCGTGTTGGATGCCATGACTTCCGAGGAACGCGCACGGCACGACAAGGACAAGAACGCGGAAAAGGTCTGGAAACATGAACGGCGCAAAGTTGGGTGGAGCGAAGAAAGGATTTCTGCCGAGTTGCCGGGCTGGTGGGCGCGGCGTCTGACGAAAAGAGCTTGCACCTGAAATTGCACTGTGGCATATTTGCAACATGGCAATGGTCTGCCTGTTCTCCAACCCCGCGCCGGTTCATCGTTGCATGTAAGTCACCCGGCGCGGGGCCCTCATTTCCAGCATAAGTAACCGCTTACTTTCAATAAAATCAGTTACTTAGGTGATTTTCCCTCTTGATCGGGGGAATCCACTCATGCAAGTCTGGCCGTGCAAATCACTCCGAGAGGATCACGACATGCAGGCACCGACCGCACCCACCGACAACTACCTTGATGACGCCACCTACGCCGCGCTTCGGGCAGAGCTGGCCCACCTGATCGCACTGCCGCTGGTGCATGACCCGGATACCGAGGTTGTGCGCATCTTGGGCGAGGTGGGCGGTATTTGGCCCCGGAGCGTCATGGATGATGCCGAGCGCGATGCGGCCTAGCATCGTCTGTGTGACGGCGATGCAACACGCGCGGTGAATTTCCAGAATCCGAAGCATCCGAAGTGCGCGCCGCTATAGCCCCTAGGGAAGCGCCTGACCTGGCCGCCATCACCACGACGATGAACCCGCTGGTGCAAGCTGGCGGGTTCTTTGTTTGCAGGGCTACACAGAGGGCTGGCGCGGCCATAGTGTGGGCTACAGTGCAAAATGCAAACGAGCGAATGATGTCCGAAGAATTAGATTGGCACCCCTTCCATAGACCGGGTGAGCGTCCAAGTTGGCTGCTTGTCACGAAGCGGGAAGAAAGGGAGTATCGCGCTTCCAGCCTATTTCAGTGTGAACATGAGACGACCGAGTATAGGGATAGGACTATCAAAGGTGGTTCGCAGCAGCGCATTCGCCAATGCCTGTTGTGTGGAAAGGCAATTGGAAACGCGGCCAAGTTGGACCCGAGTGTTCCCGCGCCAGAGTGGGACGAAGATCTAACAGAACGAGCAGAAACCGAACTGATGGCGCGGCGTGAGCGCATCTATGAGGTCGCACTTGAACGCACTGCCAATCTCGAAACCCAAGGCTACGCGGACTATGAGGATTACCTTGCCACTGACCAGTGGGCGCGTAAGCGCCGGGCGGTGCTAGAGCGCGACAAGCAGCTCTGCCAAGCTTGCCTGAGCCGTGAGGCGACCGAAGTGCATCACCTGACATATGATCGCATCTTTGAGGAACCGATGTTTGACTTGGTAGCGATATGCAGGCCGTGTCATGAAAAGCTACACCGGAAAAAGATCGCGGCTGTTGCTGCGGCCAAAGCGAAATCAGCAGGCATTCCCGATATGCCGTCTTGATTTACGTGACGTCGCGTGTCCATTTCGCTGCCGGTTACACGGTTACAAAACATCGCGTAACATACTGAAAAATATAGTATCAGTCAGGGTTCGAGTCTCTCATCACCCACCAGAAAACCACGGCAGGCAAAGCACTTGGCCGCCAGCGGGGTCACAGACCCAGGCGGTCGGTGCTGGGTTCGTCGGCGAAATAATCGTGGTTTTGCTGCAAGATCCGGTCGATCTGTTCCTTGATCCGGCTCAGATGCGCCCGCATCGCCGCCGCCGCCTGCTCGGGCGCGCGCGAGCGCAGCGCGGCCAGGATGTTCACATGATCCTCCCAGGCGGTGCGCGAGGCGAAGGAGAGCGAAAGCATCCGCACCCGGTCCATATGACCCTTGTTTTCGGCAATCAGTTCCCAGGTGAAATTCAGCCCCGCCCTGGCGCAGATTTCGCGGTGAAAGGCATCGTCGAGCCGATGAAAACCGGGGCGGTCGTCGGCCAGGATGGCGCGGTCCTGCTGCTCGAGAATCCGGGCCAGATCGTCATGGTCGGCGCTGCTCAGCCGCGGCGTGGCGGCGCGGATCGTTTCCACCTCGAGCGCGGTGCGGATGAAGCGCGCCTGCATCACCGCCTCGGAGGAAATCAGCGTGACGGTGGTGGCGCGTTGCGGCCGGATTTGCAAAAACCCCAGTTTCGACAGCCGGTAAAACGCGTCACGCACCGGCTGGCGCGACACGCCCATCGCCTTGGCCACCTCGATTTCGGAAATCTTCGCGCCCGGCTTCAGTTCCAGCGACAGCACCTGACGGTGCAATTCGGCATAAATCTGATCGGCCACGGTGGGTTGGGCAAGGTCGAGCCGGGGAAGTTGCATCGTCTCGGTCATTTCCATCCTCATTGACGGCACGGCTATACTAGCATATTAGTTTATCGGCGGGGCAAAAGTCCACATCCCTGCAATAGCAAGAGAATGGGGGGGAAGCCATGGCTCTACTCGACGCAGACCGGCTGTTTCCGGTCGAGCCGCGGCTGCGGGGGCTGGCCCGTGCGCTTCACGCCAGTGTCGCGGCGGCGCCGATCGTCTCGCCCCATGGCCATACCGACCCGCGCTGGTTTGCCGAGAACGCGGCCTTTCCCGACCCGGCGCAGCTTTTTGTCACCCCCGACCATTATGTGTTTCGCATGTTGCACAGCCAGGGGGTGAGCCTGGAAAGCCTGGGCGTGCCGCGCGTCGATGGCGGCCCGGTGGAAACCGATGGCCGCGCGATCTGGCGCCGCTTTGCCGAACATTTTCACCTGCTGCGCGGCACCCCCTCGCGGATCTGGCTCGATCATGCCTTTGAAACCGTCTTTGGCCTGAGCGAGCGGCTGAGCGCGGCCAGCGCCGACAGCGCCTATGACCAGATCGCCGACTGCCTTGCGCGGCCCGAGTTCCGCCCCCGCGCGCTCTTTGAGCGTTTCAACATCGAGGTGATCGCCACCACCGA
>CAZPWV010000175.1:0-5220 GCA_964590825.1 uncultured Rhodobacter sp.
CGGCATCAGCCGCGGCGAGGCAAGGCGGTATTGCACCAGCGCCAGCCCCGCCACCTTGGCGAGCGGCGCGACAAGGGCAAAAAACGTCACCAGCAGCGCCAGGAAGACATCCTTTTGCCACAGCACCCGCAGCCCCGAGATCACCGAAACTGCGTCGAGTTCGAAAAACGGCAAGATCCCGGCGCGCAGCAGCGGCGCAAACCAGGCCACCGGAAACAGCACCAGCAGCACCAGGTTGAGCCGCCGGATCATCACTTTGTCGGCTTTTGCAGTGCCACGACATTGGCCGGAGCGGCTGCGGGCACATCCTCGATCTCATAGCCGAGGGCGGGCAGAACCGCCTTAAGATCGCGCTCCAACAGTTTGAATTCTTCTGACAATTTGCGTTCTTCCGTTTCCACGTCGGTCAGCCATCCCCGCAGCGCATCACAGGTGTTGCGGGCCAGGCGGATGCGTTCCTGGGCGCTGTCCACCTCATGCTGGCGCTGACGCAGAAAGTCACGCGCACGGGCCACTTTGGCATCGGAATAGATCTGCGCAAGGTCGCGCGATTGCAGGCTCATCTGCGCGGCAAGTTCCAGCAACTCGGGCTCCAGATGGCCCAGATCGGGATGCGCCCGCAGCCATTCCATACGCTCGCGCATCGCGTCGAATTCGGCCGAAAGCGCAAATATCCCCTGCCGGTCGGCGGCATGAGCGGCGCGGTAGGCCTGGGCGACATCGTCGCTGTTGATCCGGAAATTGCGGTGGCTGCGTTCCAGCGCCAGCACGCGGCCATGGGCGGGCAGGTAGAACACCAGAATCAGCCCGAGAAAGGCCAGCCCGCCCTGCACCCAGACCCCGGCCTGCGGCAACGGCGTGGGGCCAAAGCTTGCGGCCAGCGACAGCCAGGGGATCAGCCCCAGCGCAGAGGCGCCAAACAGCAGCAGCGCCGCCAGCGCAAACAGAAAGACCAGCACCGCCAGACCACGACCCAAAACCACATCGAGCCGCTCGCGCACCGCGCCACCCGCAAAAACCTCAGCCATTCCCAAACCCCCCAGTCCGGATTGGGGCAGCATTGGCGAATTTTTGCGCAAAATCAACTCTCATTGTGAAATCAACAGCTTCGTGGCTGAAATTGAGATGGATCAGCGCAAGGCCGCAATCGGCCCTTCTGCCCGTCCGTGGATGAACTGCGCGACATAAGGGTCTGATGTTGTTTCCATTTCCGCAATCGACCCGGACCAGCGCAGTTTTCCGTCATGCAGCATCGTGACCCGGTCGGCAATCGCCCGCACCGAGGTCATGTCATGGGTGATGGTGATGGCGGTGGCGCCGATTTCGCGCACCACCCCGCGGATCAGCGCATTGATGACCCCGGCCATGATCGGGTCCAGCCCGGCGGTGGGCTCGTCGAAAAAGATGATCTGCGGATCGGCGGCAATCGCACGCGCCAGCCCGACGCGCTTTTGCATCCCGCCCGAGAGTTCGGCGGGGAACAGATCGGCCACCTCCGGCCCGAGGCCGACACGGGCGAGCCTGTCCAGCGCCACGGCGCGGGCCTCGTCGCGCGGGCGTTTGGCGGCGCCGCGCAGCAGCCGGAAGGCGACATTTTGCCAGACCGGCAGGCTGTCAAACAGCGCCCCGCCCTGAAACAACATGCCGAACCGCGACAGGAATTCTTCCCGCGCGCTGGCAACCGGCTGGCCCCCGATGCGGATCGTTCCGGCATCGGGCCGCACCAGCCCCAGAATGCATTTGAGCAGCACCGATTTTCCCGTGCCCGATCCGCCGATCACCACAAGGCTTTCGCCAGCGCCGACGCGCAGATCAATTCCGCGAAGCACCGCCTTGTTACCAAAGGATTTTTTCAGCCCGTCGATCTCGATCATGCGGAAAAGAACACCTCTGTCAGCAGGTAATTCGTGGCCAGGATCAGCACCGAGGCGGCGACCACGGCGGATTTGGTGGCCCGCCCCACGCCCTGCGCACCGCGCCCCGAATGCATCCCGTAATAGCACCCCATCAGCGCCACGATAAAGCCGAAGGCCGCGCCCTTGACCAGGCCCGAGCCGACATCCCAGCCCTCCAGATATTCCCAGCTGTTGCGGATATAGGTGGCCGAGTTGAAGCCCAGCCGTCCGGTGCCCACCAGCCAGCCCCCCATCACCCCGATCACATCGCCCACCGCCACCAGCACCGGCACCGCCAGCGTCGCCGCCAGCACGCGCGGCACCGCCAGGTATTTCAGCGGATGGGTCGAAAGCGTCACCAGCGCGTCGATCTGTTCGGTCACCTTCATCGTGCCGATCTCGGCGGCGATCGAGCTGGCCACCCGTGCCGCCACCATCAAGCCACCCAGCACCGGGCCCAATTCGCGCACCATGCCGATGGCGACAATCGAGGGCACCACCGATTCGGCCGAAAACCGCGCCCCGCCGGCGTAAATCTGCAAGGCCAGCGCGGCGCCGGTGAAGAGCGCGGTCAAGCCCACCACCGGCAGCGACAGCCAGCCGATCTGCAGCGCGGCATGGCCGAATTCGCGGGCGTAAAACGGCGGGCGGAACAGATGGCTCACCACCGATGCGGCAAAAAGCCCGACCCGTCCGGCCCCGGCCAGCGCCCCCAGCACCAACCGCCCCAGCCCCGCAAGCCCCGCGGCAAGTGCCGAGGCAAGCGCGGCGGCACTCACGCCAGCGCCCCGCTGTAATGGCGCTGATAGCGGTTGCCCAGCGAGGTGAGAATTTCATAGCCGATGGTGCCCGCCACCTCGGCCAGCGCATCCACGCCTTGATGCGGGCAAAGAATGTCCAGCGTCTTGGGCGTGGCATGAAGATGGCTGACATCGACGGTCATCAGATCCATCGAGATCCGCCCGACCACCGGGCAGGGGGTGGCGCCGAAAAACACCGTCGCCTTGCCCGAAAGGCGGCGCATCAGCCCATCGGCGTAGCCCGCCGCCACGGTGGCGATGCGGCTGTCTTGCGGCGCGGTCCAGCTATTGGCGTAGCCCACGGTTTCGCCTGCCGAGACCTCGCGGATCTGCACCACCGGCAGCGACAGCGTTGCCACCGGCCGCGCCTGCGCAAAGGGGGCGCCGCCATAAAGCCCGATACCGGGGCGGGCCAGGTCGAAGTGATACTGCGGCCCCAACAGCAGCCCGCCGGTGGCCGAAAGCGACCGCGCCACCCCCAGCCCGTCGGTCATGGCGTGAAAATTGGCCAGTTGCCGGGCATTCATCGGATGGTCGGGTTCGTCGGCACAGGCAAGATGGCTCATCACCAGGCGCGGCCCGGCCCCGATCACCAAGGGCGCAACCGCCTCCCATTCGGCCTCTTCCATGCCCAGCCGGTTCATGCCGGTATCAAGCTGCACCCCGAAGGGCGCCCCCGGCAGGGCCTCGAAATGCCGCGTCACCTGATCGAGCGCATTCAGCATCGGCACCAGACCGAGATCGCCGATCATTTCGGTATCGCCGGCCATATGGCCGGAAAAGATGAATATTTCCGGGCCTTCGCCCAGCGCCTGACGCAGCGCCGCACCCTCTTCGGCGGCGGCGACAAAGAACTTGCGGCACCCGGCGCGGGCCAGCATCCGCGCCACCCGCACCGCGCCCAGCCCGTAGCTGTCGGCTTTCACCACCGCCCCGGTTTCGGTCGCGGTCGAACTGAGCGCATCAAGCCTGCGCCAATTGTCTAGGATTGCATCGAGATCGATGCGCAAGGATGCAGTTGCCATGCGGTTTTCTTGAACCTGCGCGGGCCAAGGTCAAGCGCAAAGGTGATGCGGCGGGTGACAATCGACAATTCCGCTGCAGACCGGGGCCGGGGCCGGTGCGGCACGGGCCGCCCTTGCCCCCCCCCGAAAGCCCGGTTTGTGCCGGGCCAGCCGCGCCCGCCGGCGCAGCCGTCAGAACCCTTCCGACCCGTCGCCTTGCCAGGGCCGGGCGAGGTCGGCAAACCGGGTGAAGCGGCTCTCGAAGGCCAGCTCCACCGTGCCGATCGGCCCGTGGCGCTGCTTGCCCAGGATCACCTCGGCCTTGCCATGCACGCGCTCGGCCTTGCCCAGCCATTCGGCAAATTTCGGGTCGTCTTCCTGCGGCTTGGTGCGTTCGTGGTAATATTCATCGCGATAGACGAACATCACCACATCGGCGTCTTGCTCGATCGAGCCCGATTCGCGCAGGTCGCTCAGCTGCGGGCGCTTGTCCTCGCGGCTTTCCACCTGCCGCGACAGCTGCGACAGCGCCACCACAGGGATCGACAATTCCTTGGCAATCGCCTTCAGCCCCATCGAAATCTCGGCGATTTCCTGCACCCGGTTGTCGGTTCTGCCGGCGCCGCGCAGCAGTTGCAGGTAATCGACAAAGACCACATCCAGCCCATGCGTGCGCTTGAGCCGCCGGCAGCGCGCCGCCACCTGCGCAATCGGCAGGGCGGGGGTGTCGTCAATGTAAAGCGGGCAGGTTTCCAGCGCCTTGGCCGCCTCGACAAAGCGGCGGAACTCGGCCTCGGTCATGTCGCCGCGCCGGATCTGTTCCGAGGGCACTTCGGAGGCCTCCGAAAGCACCCGTGCCGCCAGTTGCTCGGCGCTCATCTCGAGGCTGAAAAACCCCACCACGCCGCCCTCCACCGCGCCCTCGGTGCCATCGTGGCGCAGCCCGCGCCGGTAGGCCTTGGCGATGTTGAAGGCGATGTTGGTGGCCAGCGAGGTTTTGCCCATCGAGGGGCGGCCGGCCAGAATGAGCAGGTCCGAGGGGTGCAGCCCGCCCAGTTTCTTGTCGAGATCCTTGAGCCCGGTGGATACGCCCGAAAGCCCCCCCTCGCGCTGATAGGCCGCGTTGGCAGAGCTGACCGCCTCGGTCACCGCCTTGAGAAAGCTGACAAAACCCTTTTCCGCCGTGCCGGTCTCGGCCAGTTTGTAAAGTGCGCCCTCGGTCTGCACGATCAACTCGTCGGGCTCGAGCCCGACATCGACCCGCTGCGCCGCGCCCGACAGATCCTTGCCCAGCCGGATCAGCTCGCGCCGCAGGGCGAGGTCATGGATCATCTGCGCATAGTCGCGTGCGGCGTAAGACGAAATCGCCGCCCCCGCCAGCCGCGCCAGATAGGCCGGCCCGCCCAGCGCCTTCAGCCCCTCGTCGTCTTCAAGATAGGCCTTGAGCGTGACCGGCGAGGCCAGCGCATTCTTGGCGATCCGGGCCATTGCGGTTTCGAAAATCGTCCGGTGCACCGGCTC
>CAZPWV010000176.1:0-5205 GCA_964590825.1 uncultured Rhodobacter sp.
CTGGAAACCCTCGGAAAAAACCCCGCTTGCGGCGCTGGCCTGCCAGGCCATCCTGAACCGCGCGCTGGCCCGCTTTGGCCAGGCTCCGCCGGCGCTGAGCCAGGTCCTGATCGGCGGCCCCGAGATCGGCAATGCGCTGGTGGAAAGCCGCGATGTGGCGTTGATTTCGGCCACCGGCTCAACCCGCATGGGCCGCGCCGTGGGGCCAAAGGTGGCGGCCCGGTTCGGCCGCTCGATCCTTGAACTGGGCGGCAACAATGCCGGCATCGTCTGCCCCTCGGCCGATCTGGAAATGACCCTGCGTGCCGTGGCCTTTGGCGCCATGGGCACGGCGGGGCAGCGCTGCACCACGATGCGCCGCCTGTTCGTGCATGACAGCGTCTATGAAACGCTCGTGCCTCGGCTGATCCGGGCCTATGAACTGGTTTCGGTCGGCAATCCGCTGGAAACGCAGGCGCTCGTTGGCCCGCTGATCGACCGCGCCGCCTTTGAGGCGATGCAGGCCGCGCTTGCGGCTGCGCGTGCGGCGGGCGGAACGGTGCATGGCGGCAGCCGCGAAGCCGTGGCCTCGAATGCGGCCTGGTACGTCCGCCCAGCGCTGGTGGAAATGCCCGCGCAAACCGGCCCGGTGCTGGAGGAAACCTTTGCGCCAATCCTTTACGTCATGCGCTACAGCGATTTCGATGCGGTGATCGCGGCGCATAATGCCGTTGCGGCGGGGCTGTCATCGTCGATCTTCACGCTCGACATGCGGGAAATGGAAAGCTTCCTTGCCGCCGGCGGCTCGGATTGCGGCATTGCCAATGTCAACATCGGCACATCGGGGGCCGAAATCGGCGGCGCCTTTGGCGGCGAAAAGGAAACCGGCGGCGGGCGCGAAAGCGGCTCGGACGCGTGGAAGGCCTATATGCGCCGCGCCACCAACACCATCAACTTCTCGCGCGAATTGCCACTGGCACAGGGCGTGGTCTTCGACATCGACTGAGCCGAAAGGGAAGGCCCATGGATATCCGCTGGCTCGAAGATTTTCTGGCGCTGGCCGAATTGCGCCACTTCACCCGCGCCGCCGAATTCCGCAATGTCAGCCAGGCCGCCTTTTCGCGCCGCATCCAGTCGCTCGAACAATGGCTGGGCACGGCGCTGATCGTCAAGGGCAGCCAGCCGGTGCGGCTGACCGAGGCGGGCAGCCAGTTCCGCGAAAGCGCTCAGGCCTCGGTGGAGCGGCTGCTGGAGGCGCGGGCCTCGATTCGCAGTCATCAGTTCGAAGCCATGAGCCAGGTCCGGCTGGCGATGCCCAACGTGCTGGCCCGCTCGGAGTTTCGCAGCCTGCTGGGGGTGCTGGATGCGGGTGGCAAAAGCTCTTTTTCGGTGATCGTGGGCACTACGGGCGAGGTGACGGCGCGGTATCTGGCGAACGATGCCGATATCTTGCTGGCGCATGATTGCCCCGCCCTGCCCACGCATGAAAGCCTGGCCACGCATGAGCGGCTGGTGCTGCGGCAGGACCGGTTCCTGCCCTATGCCAGCCGCGCCGCGCTGGCGCGGGACGGGTTCGGTTTTCCGGGCAGCCCCACCCGCCCCTTTCCACTGATCGCCTATGCCCAGCGCGCCTATTTTGCCCGGCTGTTCGAACATGTTCTGGAACGGTCCGGGGCGGCTCCGGCCTACAAGGTGGCCGTGCAATGCGACATGTCGGATGTGCTGAAAGAGGTGATCCGGGCGGGCTATGGCGTGGGCTGGCTGCCGGTCAGCGCGGTGGATGGCGATGCCGCGCGCGAGATTGCCCCGCTGGACGGGGGGCAATGGGCGCTTGATCTGGATATTTGTGCGTTCCGCCCCCGCCGTGCCACCAGCCCCCGGCTTGAGGCGATCTGGGCGGCGCTGCAAGCGCTGTGATGCGCGGCCTGCATCGGTGATGCAGGAAACGCATTGGACATTTTCGCCGCCCGGCGGCTTCCTTTGGCCAGAACCGGCCTCAAAGGAGACGCCATGACCACCGAAATGCGGATCGAGGAAGACAGCCTCGGTCAGATTGCCCTGCCCGCCACCTGCCTTTGGGGCATTCACACCCAGCGCGCCATCGACAATTTTCCGATCTCGGGGCTGAGCCTGAGCCTGTTCCCCGAGTTTTTGCGGGCGCTGGCATGGGTCAAGAAAGCCGCCGCAAGGGCCAATCGAAAGTTGGGCGTGCTGAGCGCCGAAAAGGCACGGGTGATCGAGGAAGTCTGTGACGAGATTGCCGCCGGGCGCTACCACGAGGCCTTTCGGGTCGATATGATTCAGGGCGGAGCCGGCACTTCGACCAATATGAACGCCAACGAAGTAATTGCGAATATTGGACTTTTGCGTATGGGTCATGCACCGGGCGCGTATCAGTTCCTGCATCCCAATGACGATGTGAACCGCTCGCAATCGACCAATGACGTCTATCCCACGGCGCTGCGGCTGGCGATCGTGTCGCAATGCGATGCCTTCCGCGCGGCGCAAAAACGGTTGGCCGAGGCGTTTTCGGAACGTGCCACGGCCTTTGCCACTGTCCGCAAGATCGGCCGCACGCAGTTGCAAGACGCCGTGCCGATGACGCTGGGCCAGGAATTCGCGGGCTTTGCCGCGACGATCGTGGAAGATGTGGAAATCATCGGCCGGCTCTCGAACCTGCTTTTGGAGGTGAACCTTGGCGGCACCGCCATTGGCACCCGCGTCAACACCCCCGAAGGCTATGCCGAGGCGGCCGTGGCCGAGCTGGCGCAGGTCTCCGGGCTGGAGGCGAAACTGGCGCATGACCTGATCGAGGCCTCCTCGGATGCCGGGGCCTATGTGACCTTTTCCGGGGTTCTCAAACGCATTGCGGTGAAACTCTCGAAGATCTGCAACGATCTGCGGCTGCTGTCTTCGGGGCCGCGCTCGGGCTTCAACGAGATCCGTCTGCCGCCGGTGCAGGCGGGGTCGTCGATCATGCCGGGCAAGATCAACCCGGTGATCCCCGAGGTGGTCAATCAGGTGGCCTTTCAGGTGATCGGCAACGATCTGACGGTGACCATGGCGGCCGAAGCGGGGCAATTGCAGCTCAATGCCTTCGAGCCGGTGATCTTGCTCAATGTGATGCAGTCGATGCGCATTCTGATGCGGGCCATGGACACGCTGGCCGAGCGCTGCGTGAAGGGGATCGAGGCGAATGTGGCGCAATGCGAGGGGATGCTGGAAAATAGCCTCGTGCTGGCCACCATGCTGGTGCCGCACATCGGCTATGCCAAGGCAGCCAAAGTGGCCAAGACCGCCCTGTCCGAGGGCGCCGCGGTTGCTGAAACGGCGGTGAAGCTGGGCTTTGGAACGGCCGATGAAATCGCGCAGATGCTGCGATAGCTCAGCCCAGCCAGAGGCGGATCAACGCCGCCTCTGGTGTTTCGCGGCCACCGTTTTCCACCCCTGCCGCCCAAAGCGCGGCGCCTGCGGCATAGGCACCGGGGCTCAGCCCTCCCGCCTCGCATTGGCTGACCGCGCGCAACCGCTTGCCCGCGGCGCAGGCCCGGTGCAGCGCGGCCAGAATGCCTTGGGTGCTCATCGTCGTGCCCGCGCCGAAGACGCGCAGCACCGCACCGTCAAGCCCCGCCAGCATGGCCTCGAGCGCCGCCGGGGGCAGGCCGGGCGACAGCGTCAGGATGGCAAGACGACGATCGTCAAAGCGGCGCCGCTGCGGCGCGGGCGCCCCATCCTGTGGCTGGCTGCGAAAGGCGTCGCGGCCGTGGCTGTCGTGTTTCACCAGCCCGCCCGCCGCCATCAACCGCCCGTCAAAGGCCAGATCGACCCCAACCCCCGGTGCCCGCACCGCCGCCAGTGCCAGCGCCAGGTTGCGTTCCGCATCGCCGCCCTGCCCCAGCGGCTGCATCGACCCGCACAGGATCACCCGCCGCCCCAGCCCGGCCAGGGCCTGCGCCAGCGCCGCGCCGGTAAAGGCCATGGTGTCGGTGCCATGGGTCACGATCACCGGCAGACCGGGATGCGCCGCAATCACCTCCAGCAGGGTGTTCCAGTCGGCGGGGCCAATATCGGCACTGTCGCGCAACGGCGCGAAGACATGCGTTTTCAGCCCGGCCCCGGCAGGCAAGCCGGCCACCACCGCCGCCTCGACCAGCCCCGGCTCGGGGCGCAGACCCTGCGGGCCGGGCGCCATGCCAATGGTTCCGCCGGTATGGATAAGCAAAAGCATCGCCGCCGCCCCTTCGTTTGGCACATGGTGACGCAGCCGCGCCGGTTTGACAATTTCGCGCTTGCACCTAGCTTGGCGCGGATTGATGCCACAACCGCATCAGCAAGAGACAGATCATGACAGACCTTGCCGAAAACCTGCGCCTTTTGTGCAGTTACCGCCCCTCGATTTCACAGGTCGGGCGTGACCTTGGCGTCAACCGCAGCCAGTTCAACCGCTATCTGGCGGGAAGCTCGCTGCCGCGCCCCGCGCTGCTGCGCCGAATCTGCGACCATTTCGGCGTCGAGCCCTATGAACTGGCGATGCCCAGCGCCGATTTTGCCCAGATCGTGCGGCTGCGCGGGGTCGAGGGCGATGGCGCGGTGCGGCGGTTGCGCCAGCATCTGGACCGGGTGATGGCGCTCAACGATGCCCGCATCCGCCACCTTGCGGGGATGTTCTGGGAATACTCGTTCTCGATGTCGCAAGAGGGCAAGGTGGTGCGGGCGCTGATTGTGTTCCGGCAAGACGAGGGGCAGATGGTCTATCGCCGGCTGGAACGCGTCGGCCCGCACAGCCGCCCGGTCAGCCGCCACTACCGCTATCAGGGTCTGGCCCTGATGACCGGCGAGCGCATCTTCATGTCGGATTACGAATTCACCGCCGGGGTCGAACTGACGCAGACCGTTCTCTACCCCGATTACGCCTCGCGCTGGACCCGCCTGCACGGGCTGCGGCTGGGGGTTTCCGCCGACCACCGGCACATGCCCGCAGCGGTCAGGGTATGTCTCGAACGGGTGCCCAAGGCGCTTGGCCCGATTGCCGCATTGCGCCGCTGCGGGCTGTTCGAGCCGATGCACCCCGAAATTCCGGCCCATGTGCGGCCAATGATCGACAACAGCCGTTCGGGCGTGCAGAAATTCGAAGCCTACGGCCGTTGACCCCGGCCTCCAGGCTCGTCGGCAGCGACACGGATGAGGGAGAAATGGCGGACCCGGAGCGATTCGAACGCCCGACCC
>CAZPWV010000177.1:0-5202 GCA_964590825.1 uncultured Rhodobacter sp.
CCAGACCCAGACTCAGACTCAGACTCAGACCCCGGCCTTGCGCCGGGGCTTTTCTTTTGCCGCGCAGAGGGCACAGTAGCGCAAAGGAGAGCGCTCATGAAACCTGCCCTGCCCGAACATTCCGCCCCCGCCGATGCGGCGGCCCGCAAAGCCGCCCGTCCGGTGATCTGCTACCCGGTCGAAACGCTGCTGCGCCCCGATATCGCCGCCCTGCGGGCGGTGCGCCCCGGTTGGGAGCTGTTGGGGGAAATCCTCGTCCCGCCACGCGAGGCGCGGTTTTTCGAGGTGCCGGCGGGGTGTTTTTTTCGCATCCTTTCGGTCGAGGGGCCGCAGGTGGGCGATCTCAACCTCTGGTCGCTCGCCGATCTGAACGAACGTTTCTATTCCGGCAAGACACGGGCGCTGCATGGCACGCATGTCAGCACCGGCGACCGGCTCTGGTCCTGCCTGCCCTATCTGCGGCCGATGGCGACGATCACCGATGACACGCTCGACTGGTATGGCTTTGATGCCGATGGCGGCTCGGTGCATGACGTCATCGGCACCCGCTGCGACCCCTACACGCATCATCTGCTCAGCGGCGAGCACTACCACCATTGCTGCCACTCCAACCTCACCCGCGCCCTGGCCGAGGAAACCCGGCTGATGAAACACGCCTGCGAATTTCACGTTCACGATGTGCTCAATGTCTTCATGTGCACCGGTTTCACCCGCGACACCGGCCAGTATTTCATGAAGGCCAGCCCGGTGCGCCCCGGTGATTATCTGGAATTCTTCGCCGAGATTGATCTTGGTTGTGCGCTTTCGGCCTGCCCCGGTGGCGATTGTTCCTCCGAACACTCCTCCGACGCTGCCACCTGCCACCCGCTGAAGGTGGAAATCTATCGCCCGCAACGCCCTCCCGAAGGCTGGGCCTCGGCGGAACAGAGCGGCTACGACCGCACGCATGGCACCGATATGGTGTGAGGGGCTTCAGCCCGGCTCGCCGCCCAGTTCGGCCTCCAAAAACCGCTCGAAAGCCTCGAGGTCGAGCGGCTCGAAGGTGCCGAAGCTTTGAATCCAGGTGATCGCCCCCTCCATCGCGGCCGGTTCCAGCTTGCACCATTTCAGCCGGCCGCGCTTTTCCTGGCTGATAAGCCCGGCCTCGGCGAGGATCGCCAGATGTTTCGAGATTGCCGCCAGCGACATCTGGAACGGCTCGGCCACATCGGTCACCGCCATGTCATCTTCGAGCAGCATCGTCAGAATGGCCCGGCGTGTCGGGTCTGACAGCGCGGCGAAAATGGCATCGAGGGGCGCGGGGCGGGGGCTGCTCATGACGCCAGATTGGTCCGGCGCGGGCAAAACGTCAACCAACCGGTTGAATATGGTTTTCGCAATGGCTTCTGCGTCACGTCGGATCATACCCGATGAGTAGCCGAAAAATAACATGAAAACATGGCGTTGCAGGGCCGTTAAGCCGGCGCTAACGGCGTTGACTCACGTCGCCGTGACGGTTAGACAGGCGCCAACATGTTGCGGGGGCCGTCCATGCCTGTTCATCCCTCGGAAGAGCCCGATCCCGAGCGCCTTGCCGCGCTGGAAAAACGGCTCTCCGAATTGCGCAGGCCCGAGGCGCCGGAGCCCGCAGCCGATGACAAGTTCCGTCAGGCCGACATGGCCTGGCGCATGGTCATAGAACTGGTTTCGGGGCTGGGGATCGGCTTCGGCATCGGATACGGGCTGGATGTGCTTTTGGGCACCTTGCCTTGGTTGATGGTGCTGTTCACGCTCCTTGGTCTGGCGGCGGGCGTCAAGGTGATGATGCGCTCCGCGGCCGAGATGACAAAGGCACAAGCGGCGGCGACGGCTGCCGAAGAAGAGGGAAGATAATCGTGGCGGATGACGCGCAAGGCCTGATGTTTCACCCGATGGACCAGTTTGTGATCCGGCCGCTGTTTGGCAACGGGCCGGTGCATTGGTACACCCCCACCAACGCCACGCTGTGGATGCTGGTGGCCGTGGTCGCGGTTGCGCTTTTGCTGATTGTCGGCACCCGTGGCCGCGCCATCGTGCCCAGCCGGGCGCAGTCGATTGCCGAACTGGCCTATGGTTTCGTGCACAAGATGGTCGAAGATGTGGCCGGCAAGGACGGGCTGAAGTTCTTCCCCTATATCTTCACGCTCTTCCTGTTCATCGTGTTCTCGAACTTCCTTGGCCTCATCCCGATGGCCTTCACCCCCACCTCGCATATCGCCGTGACGGCGGTTTTGGCGATGGGCGTGTTCCTGACCGTCACCATCGTGGGCTTCGTCAAGCATGGCGCCCATTTCCTCGAACTTTTCTGGGTGTCGTCGGCGCCGCTGGCGCTGCGCCCGGTGCTGGCACCGATCGAGGTGATTTCCTACTTCGTGCGCCCGGTCAGCCATTCCATCCGTCTTGCGGGCAACATGATGGCCGGCCATGCCGTTATCAAGGTTTTCGCCGCCTTCGCACCCCTGGTGCTGATTTCGACCGGAGTGGGCCTTGCGGTCACGCCGCTGTCGATCGTTGCCATCGTCGCCATGTATGGGCTGGAAATTCTGGTGGCCTTCATTCAGGCCTATGTCTTCACCATCCTGACCTGCGTCTATCTGAAAGACGCTCTGCATCCGCATCACTGATCTGCGCCGCTGCGGCGGGCGGGTCTGAAACCCTCACTGAAACTCAAAGCTTCCAACCGTTAGGAGATCATCATGGAACTCATCGCTCTGGGCAAATTCATCGGCGCCGGTCTGGCTTGCATCGGCATGGGCGGCGCTGCTGTCGGCGTGGGCAACGTTGCCGGCAACTTCCTCGCGGGCGCGCTGCGCAACCCCTCGGCCGCCGCTGGCCAGACCGCCACGCTGTTCATCGGCATCGCCTTCGCGGAAGCTCTGGGGATCTTCTCGTTCCTCGTCGCGCTTCTGCTGATGTTCGCCGTCTGATCCCTGACGACCTATCCTTGCGGTCGGGTGGGTGGCACACGCCCACCCGGTATCTGAAGGGTCCAGGGGGACGATATGGCAAACGAACACGAAGCGGCCAACATGGCCCATGACGCGGCTGCGGGCGCCGCCGAGGCCGCGGGCCACGCGGCCGAGGCCGCGCATTCCGCCGGTATGCCGCAACTCGATTTTGCGACCTTCCCGAACCAGATCTTCTGGCTCGTGGTCACCCTCGTGGTGATCTACTGGCTTTTGTCGCGCATCGCGCTGCCGCGCATCTCGGCGGTTCTTGCGGATCGTCAGGGCACGATCTCGGGCGATCTGGCCGCCGCGGAAGACTACAAGCTGAAGGCAAAGGATGCCGAGGCCGCCTATGAACGGGCGCTGGCCGATGCCCGTGCCCAGGCGCAAAAGATCGTCGTCGAGGCCCGTGCCGCTATCCAGAAGGATCTGGATGTGGCGATTGCCAAGGCCGATGCCGATATCGCGGCGCGTGCCGCGCAATCGGAGGCCACGATCGGCGAAATTCGCGCCGGAGCCCTGGAGGCGGTGCAGACCGTCGCCATGGATGCCGCCGCCGAAATCGTCGCCGCGCTGGGCGGCAAGGCCGATGCGAAAGCCGTGGCTTCGGCCGTGGGCGCACGGGTGAAAGGGTAAGACGATGAAAAAACTTGCGTTCTTGCTCATCCTTGCGGCGCAGCCGGCCCTTGCGGCCTCGGGCCCGTTCTTCTCGCTGCGCAACACCAACTTTGTGGTGCTGATCGCCTTCCTGCTGTTCCTTGCGGTGCTGCTGAAGGTCAAGGTTCCGGCGTTGCTTGGCGGTCTGCTCGACAAGCGCGCCCAGGGCATCAAGGCCGATCTGGAAGAGGCCCGCAGCCTGCGTGACGAAGCGCAGACGATCCTTGCCTCTTACGAGCGCAAGGCCCGCGATGTTCAGGCTCAGGCCGACGAGATCGTGGTGGCGGCCAAGCGCGATGCCCAGGCCGCAGCGGAGCAGGCCAAGGCCGATCTCAAGGCCTCGATCGCCCGGCGTCTGAAAGCGGCGGAAGATCAGATTGCCTCGGCGGAAGCTTCGGCGCTGAAAGAGGTCAAGGATCGTGCCGTGCAGGTGGCGGTTGCCGCTGCGGGCGAGGTTCTGGCCAAGCAGATGTCGGCCAAGGACAAGGCCGGGACGATCGACTCGGCGATTGCCGAAGTGGAAACCCGGTTGAACTGATCGCCGACGATCTGCCCGAAATACCCCGAAAACCCGGCTCTGGCCGGGTTTTTGCTTTACAGCATCTTTTCCGCCTGATGTTGCAGCCGCAGCCGGGCCAGCGCTTCGTTCCGCTCGGTCTTGCGCTGCTCGTTCAGCGCCAGATCGACAAATTCCATGTGGGCCGCCACCGCAGCCCGCGCCGCCACCCCGTCACGGGCCTGAATGGCGCTGTTGATGGCGCGGTGCTGTTCCAGCAGGGCGTCACGGGTGGGGCGGTTGCGAAACATCACCTGGCGATTGTAAAACACCCCCTCGGCCAGAAGTTCGAACATCGCCCGCATCATGTGCAGCATGATGATATTGTGGCTGGCCTCGACAATGGCCATGTGAAACTGCGCATCCAGCGCCGCCTCGTCGGCGGGGTTGCGCTTGGCATGGGCGGTCTCCATGCGCTGAAAAAGCGTGTCGATCACCTTCAGGTCGGTATCCGAACCCAGCCGTGCGGCGCGGTCGGCGGCCATGCCTTCCAGGTCGCGCCGAAAGGCCAGATAGTCGAAAACCGCCTGTTCGTTGCGGGCGAAAAGCTGGATCAGTGCTGGCGAAAAGGCCGAGCCCAGCACATCGGCCACGAAGATTCCCGCCCCGGCACGGGTGCACAGCAGCCCGGCCTCCTGCAACTCGGCCACCGCTTCGCGCAGACTGGGCCGCGACACCGCCAGCCGCTCCGACAGTTCGCGCTCGGAGGGCAGCCGCTCACCGGGGCGTAGCACACCTTGCACAATCAGGTTCTCGATCTGGCGCACCACGGCCGAGGCAAGTTTTTCGGATTCGATCTTCTGAAATGGCATGATGGTCCCCCGCGGTCAGAATCTATGACCAATGCCGGGGGGCGGCAACGGGAAATGGGGGCGACAGCCAAAAAGGCCGGGCGGGCGCCCGGCCTTGCGCGTCCGCGGGCGTTTACGCCTTCGGCCGGATGATGAATTCCACCCGGCGGTTCTGCGCCTTGCCCTGGGCGCTGAGATTCGAGGCCACCGGCGCATCTTCGCCCCGGCCATA
>CAZPWV010000178.1:0-5130 GCA_964590825.1 uncultured Rhodobacter sp.
GCCGTCAAAGCCCATGTCGCGGCCCTGCTCGCATTCGGCGCGCAGGCCCTCGTCATCCTTGAAGGCGTTATAGACCCCATCGACGACAATCTTGCCAAACGCCTTGGCCGCCAGCAGGCACATCCCCAGCCCGGTTTGCAGCGCCAGACGGTCGGGGCGGAAGCGGCTTTGCAGCTCTTTCGCCAGATCGTTGGTGCCCATCACCAGGCCCTGAAGCCGCGGATGCGCGGCAATCTCGGGCGCGTTCAGCATACCGAGCGCGGTTTCCATCATCGCCCAAAGCGGCACGGCATGGATCAGTTCGGCCACCGCATCGATATCGCTCTTGTAGCTCACTTTCGGAATCAGAATGGCATCGATCTTCGCCCCGGCCTTCAGCGCCGCCGCCATGGACAGCGCATCGTCGCGCCCCCAGGCACTGTCAAGCCCGTTGATCCGCACGATCCGCAGCCGGTCGCCATAGTCGCCCTCGGTCAGCGCCCTGGTCAGCGTGGCGCGGGCATTGACCTTTTCCTCCACCGCCACCGCGTCTTCGAGATCGAAGATGATCGCGTCGCAGGCAAGCGTCATGGCCTTTTCCAGCGCCCGTTCCTTCGAGCCGGGAATGTAAAGCACCGAACGGCAGGGGCGGGCGGATGTAGCGGTCATGATTCTCTCCTCGCAACAATCTTGCGTCAACAAACACACGCGCGCCACTTTCGGCAAGACCTGATTTGCCGCAGCGCAGAATGACCGGCCGCACCACGCCCCCAAGGCCATGCGCCCGCCGGACCGGGGCGAAGCCGGAACGCCCCGGCCGTTAACCACATTTCAGCATCTCCGGCGCAGCCTTTTTGCATCACCAACCGCAACGGGGCCCGCCATGCAAAAGCAGATCTTCGCCCTCTCCTTCGGTTTCGCCGCCCTTCTGGCCGCCGCACAGGCCACCCGCGCCGAGGGCATGGCCTGTGGCCTGCGCGCCCAGATTGTCGCGCAACTGGAAAGCCGGTTTCACGAAAGCCGCCATGGCGTCGGCCTTGCGGCGAACAACTCGGTGCTTGAAATCTTCGCCTCCCAGGACAGCGGCACCTTTTCGGTGCTGGTCACGCTGCCCTCGGGGCAGACCTGCCTGATCGCTTCGGGCGAGGCCTATCAAAGCCTTGCCGAGCCCCTGCCCGTGCCGGGCAAGGGCACCTGAGGGCAAGGCAACGCAAGGATTTGGCCCGAAAGAACCGGCATTTCTTCTTGGGAAAATACGCGATCCCTCCCGCCGACCGCTCAGAGCAGCCCCCACAGCAGCTTCAGCGAGATCAGCAAAAGCGCCCAGGTGACGATCCGGTAAAAAGCGGCATGGGGCAGGATGCGCACCAGCCTGACCCCGGCAAAGACCGCCAGCGCCGCAGCAGGTGCCAAGATCAGCGCGGTTGACAGGCTGCTCAGGTTCAACTGCCCCAAAGCCGCGTAGGGAATGAGTTTTATCGCATTCACCCAGGCAAAGAGGATGGTCGAAGTCCCGGCAAAAACCGTGCGCGGCAGATTGAGCGGGATCGTGTAGGCCTGATAGGGCGGCCCGCCCGAATGGCTGACAAAGCTGGTGAAACCGGTGATCGTGCCCCAGACCAGCCCCGGCACCAGACGTGCCTGCCGTGCCGCACCCAGGCTGGGGCGGATCAGCGCATTGAGCGCGAACACCACCCCGATCAGCCCCACCAGCGCCGTCACCGCCGCCTCGGGCACCATCGTCGCCGTGGCCCAGCCAAGCCCCACCCCCAGCGCCGTGGCAGGCACCATGATTTTCAACACCCGGCCATCAAAGCTGCGCCGATAGGCGATGAGGCCGAAGATGTCGGACACGATATAGACCGGCAACAGCAGCCCCGCCGCCGCCACCGGGTTCATGATCCCCGCCAGAAGCGGCACCGACAGCGACGAAATCATCGGCAGCCCGCCCTTGGCCATGCCCACCGACACCGCCGCCAGCACCGCCAGCCCCCAGCCCCACAGGTCGAGATCCATCGCCACCCCCGAGAATCAGCCCCGCTATCGCGGGCCCTGCCCCCGTGCTAGCGCCGTGGGGCGCCCTTTGCACCTGCCGGAGGGCAGAAACTTTAGCGCAAACACCAGCTTTTTGCGGCATACTGTTGCATACAATTGCATCCGGGCAGCGATGCGGCAGTGCAGCGCTATGGACAGATGGCCCCATTACGGGCTAGTCCTGCCGCGTCCGTTTCAACCCATCCCTGACCTTTGGAGGAACCCATGGCCCGACCCAAGATCGCCCTTATCGGCGCCGGCCAGATCGGCGGCACGCTTGCCCATCTCGCCGCGATCAAAGAACTCGGTGACGTCGTTCTGTTCGACATCGCCGAAGGCACGCCGCAGGGCAAAGCCCTCGACATCGCCGAATCCGGCCCCTCCGAAGGCTTCGACGGCGCCTTCAAAGGCACCAACAGCTATGCCGATATCGCTGGCGCCGATGTCTGCATCGTCACCGCCGGGGTGCCGCGCAAGCCGGGCATGTCGCGCGACGACCTGCTGGGCATCAACCTCAAAGTGATGAAATCGGTCGGCGAAGGCATCGCCAAACATGCGCCGAACGCCTTTGTGATCTGCATCACCAACCCGCTCGATGCCATGGTCTGGGCGCTGCGCGAATTCTCGGGCCTGCCGCATGAGAAGGTCGTCGGCATGGCCGGCGTGCTCGACTCGGCGCGGTTCCGCCACTTCCTCTCGGTCGAATTCGGCGTCTCGATGAAAGACGTCACCGCCTTCGTGCTGGGTGGCCATGGCGACACCATGGTGCCCTTGGCCCGCTATTCGACCGTCGCCGGCATTCCGCTGCCCGACCTCGTGGCGATGGGCTGGACCACACAGGAAAAGCTCGATGCGATCATCCAGCGCACCCGCGATGGCGGCGCCGAAATCGTCGGCCTGCTGAAGACCGGTTCGGCCTTCTACGCCCCCGCCACCGCGGCGATTGAAATGGCCGAAGCCTATCTGAAAGACCAAAAGCGCCTGCTGCCCTGCGCGGCTTTCGTCAAGGGCGCCTTCGGGCTGGATGGCATGTATGTGGGCGTTCCCACGATCATCGGCGCCGGTGGCATCGAGAAGATCGTCGATATCAAGCTCAACCCCGCCGAGCAGGCGATGTTCGACAAATCGGTCGATTCGGTGAAGGGCCTGGTTGCGGCCTGCAAGGCGATCGATCCCTCGCTGGCCTGAACCGGGCGCCTGAACGGGGCGCCTCCATCAGGGCGAAAACGGCGAAAGGGCGGGGCTTTCCCCGCCCTTTTCATTTCGCGGCAATCTCTTGCGGGTCGAACCCCAGCCGCGCCTGCACCGCGCAGATCAGCGCCGCCTCGTGGCCGATCAGCGCGCGGTCAAAGGCGGCGGGGCTCAGCCCGAACTCCGGCCCCAGAACCCGGCGCACCCGCGCGGCGATCTCGGGTTGCCAGCGGCGCAGCAAACCGCGCGACGACAGCGCCTGCGCCTGCGCCGGGGTGATGAATTTTGCCGCAAGATGAAGCGCCCGCAGCCGTTCGGCGGCCCCCGCCTCGGCCTGCATCGCGGCAATCTGAACCTGCCGGGCGCGGCTGTGCCGGGTCGGGTTGTCGGGGCGATCCTCCAACCCGTAGCGCAGCATTTTCAGCACGAAATGCAATTCGCTCAGCCCGTCGAAATGCAAGATCCGCAGGCCGCCGCCCGGCTCCACCGCGGGGCAGCGCTCTTCGCCCGAAAACCTGCGCAACCCGTGATGCACGCCAATGAACAGCCCCCGCCCCGACCGCACCATGGCCTTGCCCATGCGATGGCCGCAAAGCCCCGCCTGCAACAGCTCCCGCGTGTCGGCATCGTAGATCTGCTGCCCCTCGCGGGCAAATTCGGCCCAGGGCAGCCGGAACGCCCCGGCAAAGATATCGGGCTGCGGGCGGCGGCGCAGATACACCCGTTCGGCCACCGCGACCTGAATCCAGTTCATCGCCGGCGCCACACGCGCCAGTGTCGCCGCGATCGAACCCCCTTCGGGGGCCGGCTGCATGAATTCATCGGCGTCGCAGTGCAAGATCCAGTCCAGCCGGGTCTCGGCCAGCATCCGGCTGGCGTGGTATTTCTGCCGGGCGTTCATCCGGGCGGGGCGATGTCCGGTGCCGTGAAAGGCCCAGCCGTCTTCGCCCGCATCGTGCAGCACCGCCCCCGTCACCCCGGCCAGCAGATCCCGCGCCTCGTCGTTGGGCCGGTCAAGGCAGACATGCACCTCGGCCGCGCCCAATTCGAGATGATGCGCCACAAAGGCCGCCACCAGCATTCCCGGCTCGTCCGCCATCGTTGCGACGCCCCAGGATGCCATGCTCTCCCCCGTAAAATACCGTGCCAAAGCTTGCCCCGATTCCGTTACCGCAAGCAAGGGCGCTCGGGCTTTCAGGTTTGTGATCACAGCATCACCAACTGTGATCACAAAGCGCAAATTTCTTGCGATCCGGCTGCTTTTTCTGCATTTATCATTTTGTCACACCGCCCGAATGTGCCACACGGTGACCAAATCGCACCAGCATGGGAACCCTGCCATGAACATTCATGAATATCAGGCCAAAGCACTCTTGAAGAGCTATGGCTGCCCGATCTCGGACGGCCGCGCCGTTCTCAAGGCCGAAGAGGCCAAGACCGCCGCGGGCGAGCTTGACGGGCCGCTTTGGGTCGTCAAGGCGCAGATCCATGCCGGCGGCCGCGGCAAGGGCAAGTTCAAGGAACCCGAAGCCGGCGAAAAGGGCGGTGTGCGTCTGGCCCGTTCGGTCGAAGAGGCGGAAACGCTGGCCAAGCAGATGCTCGGCCGCACGCTGGTGACGCACCAGACCGGCCCGGCCGGCAAGCAGGTCAACCGCATCTACATCGAAGACGGCAGCGACATCGCGCGCGAGCTGTATCTGGCGCTGCTGGTGGATCGCCAGACCTCGCGCATCTCGTTCGTCGTCTCGACCGAAGGCGGCATGGACATCGAGGAAGTCGCGGCCCACACCCCCGAAAAGATCGTCTCGTTCTCGGTCGATCCGGCGACCGGCCTGTCGGATTTCCACGGCCGCCGCGTGGCCTTCGCCCTTGGCCTTGAAGGCGCGCAGGTCAAGCAGTGCGTGCAGCTGGTGAAGAACCTCTACC
>CAZPWV010000179.1:0-5116 GCA_964590825.1 uncultured Rhodobacter sp.
CGAGAGCGCCGAATAGGTCACCGGCACCGAGAGCAGCTTCACATCGGTTTCATAGCCAAGCGCGCCCAGAACCGTGGTGGCCACGGCGGTGGTGGCGGTGATGTCGGTCCAGCCGACATCGGAAAAGATCACCTTGTTGCAGTCGCCCGCGGTGGCGGCGCCAGCAGTGGTAGCGGCCAGCGAAAATGTCGCAGCACCTGCCAGAAGGAAGGAACGAAGGGTCATTTTGGTCTCCCGTTGGTTGCCCGGTTTCGTGAACAGGCTTTTTGTTGATTGACGAGTCAATAAACTTGCCTGTAGCTCCATTTGGCAAGCGATTTTTGCACGGGGGGCAAAAACTCATGCCGAAGCTTGGGGCAGAGCCTATGCGACGCGCGGCTTTGGTGAAAGCCACGATTGAAACCGTGGGCGAGGCCGGCTCGCTGGAGGTGACGGTGGCGCAGATCGCCCGCCGCGCCGGCATGTCTTCGGCCTTGGCGCACCATTATTTCGGCTCGAAGGAACAGATATTCCTCGCCGCGATGCGGGCGATTCTCACCCTTTACGGCGCCGAAGTGCGCGGCGCGCTGGCCGCCGCCGCGGGCCCAGAATCGCGGCTGCGGGCGCTGATCGCGGCCTCTTTCGCGCCGGGCAGTTTTCGCCGCGAGGCGATTTCGGCCTGGCTCAACTTTTACGTTCTGGCGCAGACCAACCCCGAGGCGCGGCGGCTCTTGCGGGTCTATCAGCGCCGGCTGCGCTCGAACCTGCGGCACGAATTGCGGGTGCTGGTGGGGGCGCGGGCCGAGGCGGTGGCGCGCGGGCTGGGGGCGATGATCGACGGTGTCTATATCCGCGCAGCGCTGGCCGATAACGCGCCGGACCGCCGCTATGCGCTTAAGATCGTTACCGAATATCTGGAAAGAGAGATGGAGGGCAAGGCATGAGGGCACAACCGAAGGCGAGCCATTTCGTCAATGGCGACTGGCTGGAAGACACCGCCGGCGCGGCGATCGAGGTGATCTTCCCCGGCACCGGCGCGGTGATTGCCCGGCTGCACGCGGCCACGCCCGCGGTGGTTGAGGCCGCACTTTCCGGCGCGGTTTCGGCGCAGCGGCTCTGGGCGGCGATGAAGCCCGTTGAGCGCGCCCGCATCCTGCGCCGCGCCGCCGATATCATCCGCGCGCGGGGCGAGGAACTGGCGCTTCTTGAAACCCTCGACACCGGCAAGCCCTTGCAGGAAACCCGCGTCGCCGACTGGCCCTCGGGCGCCGACAGCCTGGAATATTTTGCCGGCCTCGCCCCCACGCTGACCGGCGAAACCATCCCCTTGGGCGGCGATTTCGCCTATACGATTCGCGAGCCCCTGGGGGTGTGCGTGGGCATCGGTGCCTGGAATTACCCCAGCCAGATTGCCTGCTGGAAGGCTGCGCCCGCGCTTTCGACCGGCAATGCAATGGTGTTCAAACCCTCCGAGATGACCCCCCTTGGCGCGTTGCAACTGGCGGAAATCTTCATTCAGGCCGGCATGCCTGCGGGCGTTTTCAACGTGGTGCAGGGCTACGGTGCGGTGGGGGCGATGCTTGCCACCGACAGCCGCGTGGCGAAAGTGTCGCTGACCGGCTCGGTGCCCACCGGCGCGCGGGTCTATGCGGCGGCGGCGGCGGGGATGAAGCATGTGACGATGGAACTCGGCGGCAAGTCGCCGCTGATCGTCTTTGCCGATGCCGATATTGAAAGTGCGGTGGGCGCGGCGATGCTGGGCAACTTCTACTCCTCGGGGCAGGTCTGTTCGAACGGCACGCGGGTCTTCGTGCAGCGCGAAATCAAGGAACGGTTTCTTGCGCGGCTCGCCGCCCGCACGGCGGCGATTGTGGCGGGCGACCCGCTCGATGAGGCCACGCAATTCGGCCCGCTGATCTCGGCCGCGCAGCAGGCCAAGGTGCTGGGCTATATTGAAACGGCCAAGGCCGAGGGCGCGCGGCTGGTTTGCGGCGGCAGCGCCGGCAACGAGGGGGCGCTTTTCGTGCAACCGACGGTGTTTGCCGATGTCACCGATAGCATGACGCTGGCGCGCGAAGAGGTCTTTGGCCCGGTGATGGCGGTGCTTGATTTCGAGACCGAAGACGAGGTGATTGCGCGGGCGAACGGCACCGAATTCGGCCTTGCGGCAGGGGTTTTCACCGCCGATCTGGCGCGCGGCCACCGGGTGATTGGCCAGCTTCAGGCCGGAACCTGCTGGATCAACGCCTATAACCTGACGCCGGTCGAAATGCCCTTTGGCGCGGTGAAAGCCTCGGGGCTGGGGCGCGAAAACTCCAGGGCGGCGGTCGAGCACTACACGCAAGCGAAGGCGGTCTATGTCGGCATGGGGCCGGTCGAGAGCCCCTATTGACCATCGGGCGGGGGCGTTGCCCCCGCACCCCCAGGATATTTCGACACTTTGGAATGAGGGCTGGCGGCCCGAGGATGGCACGGATGGAAGCAGATTATGTGATTGTCGGGGCCGGTTCGGGCGGTTCGGCGCTGGCTTACCGGCTGGCCGAGGCCGGGCACAAAGTTGCACTTATCGAACATGGCGGCAGCGATATTGGCCCGTTTATCCAGATGCCGGCTGCACTTTCCTATCCTATGAACATGGGGTTCTATGATTGGGGCATGGCCACCGAGCCCGAGCCGCATCTGAACAATCGCCGTCTGGTCACGCCGCGCGGCAAGGTGATCGGCGGATCGTCAAGCATCAATGGCATGGTCTATGTGCGCGGCCATGCGCGCGACTTTGACCATTGGGCCGATCAGGGCGCGACGGGCTGGGCCTATGCCGATGTCGCGCCCTATTTCAGGCGGCTCGAAACCTGGCATGGGCAGGCCGATGGCGGCGATCCGGCCTGGCGCGGGGCTTCGGGGCCGCTGCATGTGACACGAGGGCCGCGCCGGAACCCGCTGTTCAACGCCTTCATCGCGGCGGGGCAGGCGGCGGGCTATCCGGCAACCGCCGATTACAACGGGCAACAGCAAGAGGGTTTCGGCCCGATGGAGGCGACGATCTGGAACGGGCGGCGCTGGTCGGTGGCCAATGCCTATCTGCGCCCGGCGCTGAAGGGCGGCAATGTGCAGATCATCCGTGGTCTGGCGCGGCGGGTGGTGTTCGAGGGCGCCCGCGCGGTGGGGGTGGAATATGAGCGCGGCGGCGCGGTGCAGGTGGCGCATGCCCGCGCCGAAGTGGTGCTGGCGGCCTCGGCGCTGAACACGCCCAAGCTCTTGATGCTGTCGGGCATCGGCGATGCGGAACATCTGAAGGCCCATGGCATCGAGGTGTTGGCCCACCGCCCCGGCGTTGGCGCGAACCTGCAAGATCACCTTGAAATCTATATGCAATTCGCCGCCAAACAGCCGATCACGCTGTATAAATACTGGAACCTTTGGGGCAAGGCGGTGATCGGGGCGCAGTGGCTGTTTTTCAAGACCGGGATGGGCGCGTCGAACCAGTTCGAGGCCTGCGGCTTCATCCGCTCGGATGCGGGTATCGAGTATCCTGACATTCAATACCACTTTCTGCCGATTGCCGTGCGATACGATGGCAAGGCGGCGGCCGAGGGGCATGGTTTTCAGGTTCACACCGGGCCGATGCGGTCCAAATCGCGCGGCACGGTGCGGTTGCGCAGCGCCGATCCGAAGGCGAACCCATTGATAAATTTCAACTACATGAGTCACCCCGACGACTGGGCCGAGTTCCGCAAGGTGGTCCGCCTGACGCGGGAAATCTTTGCCCAGGCGCCGATGGAGCCGCATGTGAAACACGAGATTCAGCCGGGGCCGGGGGTGCAAGACGACGCGCAGATCGACGCTTTCATCCGCGATCATGCCGAAAGCGCCTATCATCCCTGTGGCACGGCGCGGATGGGTGCGGCCGATGATCCGCTTGCGGTGGTGGACCCGCAGGGGCGGGTGATCGGCGTCGAGGGGCTGCGCGTGGCCGACAGCTCGGTGTTTCCGCGCATCACCAATGCCAACCTGAACGCCCCGTCGATCATGGTGGGCGAAAAGATCGCCGACCACATCCTGGGCCGCCGTCTGGCCGCGGAAAACCTTGAGCCCTGGGTGAACCCGAACTGGCGGCAGGCGCAGCGGTGAAGGCGGCTGCGGGCCGGGGCATTGCGGGTGAGGGCATTAAGGATTAACGCCATATCTGGGTTGTGTTTCCGCTATGTTCCTCTATATTTAGCGAATGGTGAGGTGGTTTTCCATTGTTGCCCTGCTGGCCGTTGCCGCAGGGGCGCCCGTTTGCGCCGAGGTGGTGCAGGGCCGCGCGCGGGTGATTGACGGCGACACGCTGGCAATCGGCGCGCGAAAACTGCGGCTGCATGGCATCGACGCCCCCGAGCAGGATCAGACCTGCCGCACCGGCACCGGGCAGGTCTGGCCCTGTGGCAAGGCCGCCACGGCGCGGCTTGGGGCGCTGGTGGCGCGTGGCGAAACGCGGTGTGCGGGCACGGATTATGACCGTTACGACCGGCTGGTCGCGGTCTGCACCGTCGCCGGGCGTGACCTGAACGCGCGGCTGGTGGCGGAGGGTCTGGCCGAGGCCTATCGCAAATATGCGCTCGATTATGTGCCGCAGGAAGAGGCCGCAAGGGCGGCGCGGCTTGGGCTGTGGCAGGGCGCGCACGAGGCCCCGGCACAGGTGCGGGCAGCGGCATCCCAAAGCCCGGAGCCGGTTGGCAACTGCCTGATAAAAGGCAATATTTCCAAAAATGGCCGGATCTATCACACGCAGAACTCGCGGTTTTATGGCAAGACCAAGATCGACGAACGCCGGGGGGAGCGGTGGTTTTGCAGCGAGGCCGAGGCGCTGGCGGCGGGCTGGCGGCCGGTGGGCGGCTGAGCGCCGGGCATTTGACTCGTGTCAAGGTCGGGGCTGGTCGCCGGCGCTAGGCTCGAGTCGGAACAGTTGAAGAAGGGAAAGCACCATGTCCAATACTCCGCACACGCTTCAGGAAGAATTTCCCCATGAAATCGACAGGTTGCACGCGCTGAAAGTGTCGAATGCGCATTTTGCCAAGCTTCTGGACGACTATGATGCGGTGAATGACAGGGTGCACCGCGCCGAAACCTATGTGGAGCCGATGGAGCAGCTGGC
>CAZPWV010000180.1:0-5103 GCA_964590825.1 uncultured Rhodobacter sp.
CCGCGACGAGGAGAACGGGATGGGTATGAACTTTTTTCGCAAGGCGCAGGTCGAAACGGTGCCAGAGCGGAAAGCCTCGGTGACGGGGCGGATCGTGGCAATGGCCAGCGGCGCGGGGCGCCCGGTCTGGGGGCCGCGCGACACCGCGAGCCTGACGCGCACCGGCTTTACCGGCAACCCGGTGGGGTTTCGCTGTGTCAAGCTGATTGCCGAGGCGGCGGCGGCGGTGCCGCTGCTGTGCCAGGACGCGGAACGGCGGTACGAGGTGCATCCGGTGCTGGATCTGATGCGCCGCCCCAATGCCGGGCAGGGGCGGGCGGAGCTGTTCGAGGCGCTGATCGGTCAGCTTTTGCTGAGCGGGAACGGTTACCTGGAGGCGGTGACGCTGGAGCCGGGAATGCCGAAGGAGTTGCATGTGCTGCGCTCGGACCGGATGACGGTGGTGCCCGGTGCCGATGGCTGGCCGGTGGCCTATGACTATGCGGTGGGCGGGCGCAAGCATCGCTTCGACATGACGGGTCACCCGGACCCGATTTGTCATATCAAGAGTTTCCACCCCCAGGACGACCACTATGGGCTGAGCCCGATGCAGGCGGCGGCGGTGGCTTTGGAGGTGCATAATTCGGCAAGCGCCTGGTCGAAGGCGCTGCTCGACAATGCCGCGCGGCCCTCGGGAGCGATCATCTACAAGGGCGCCGATGGCCAGGGCACGCTGGCCCCCGAGCAATATGACCGGCTGGTCTTCGAGATGGAGACGCATCATCAGGGGGCCCGCAATGCCGGCCGGCCGATGCTTCTGGAAGGGGGGCTGGACTGGAAACCGATGGGGTTCAGCCCTTCGGACATGGAGTTTCACGAGACCAAGGCGGGGGCCGCGCGGGAGATTGCGGTGGCCTTTGGCGTGCCGCCGATGCTGCTGGGCATTCCGGGCGACGCGACCTATGCCAATTACGCCGAGGCGCATCGGGCGTTTTACCGTCTGACGGTTCTGCCGCTGGTGACGCGGGTCAGCGCGGCGGTGGCCTGGTGGCTTTCGGGCTTTGCCGGAGAGATGATCGAGCTCAGGCCCGATCTGGACCAGATCCCGGCGCTGGCCTCGGAGCGCGATCAGCTGTGGAAGCGCATCGGCGAGGCCGGGTTTCTGAGCGACAGCGAGAAACGGGTGCTTTTGGGGCTGCCGCCGCTGGCGGAGGGCTGAGCGATGGCGACGGGTGGGTCGCGGTTTCTCAAGGAGCCCTTCGAGGTGCATGAACAGCGCTTTGAGGCGACAGAGCGGATCATGGAGTTGCAGTTTGCCCAGGTGGATCGACGGCTCGACAAGATCGAGACGATGATCGAGGGGCTGGAAAAGCGGCTCTGGATGACGGTTTACGGCGTGGTTGCCGTGATCCTGACACAGGCGGTGCAGGGCATTCTGGAATATGCCCCGAAATAAGGAAAGTCACATGGATACAGGAGATTACGGGCTGGAGTTGAAGTTCTGCCGTGATCGGAAGATGCAGGTTCTGGAGGGGGCGCTGATCGAGGGTTACGCAAGCCTCTTTGGTCTGCCCGACCAGGGCGGCGATGTGGTGAGCCGCGGCGCCTATGGCAAGAGCCTGAAGCGGTTGGCGGCGCGCGGCGGCAGCGTGAAGATGCTGTGGCAACACGACCCGACGCAGCCGATTGGCGTGTGGGACGAGATTTATGAGGACGAGCGCGGGCTTTACGTCAAGGGGCGGTTGCTGCTTGAGGTGGAGAAAGCGCGCGAGGCGGCGGCGCTGATCGAAGCGGGGGCGATCGACGGTTTGTCGATCGGCTACCGCACCGTGGCCGCCGAAAAGGACGCAAAAGGCCAGCGGCTTCTTGCGGAACTGGAGCTTTGGGAAGTGTCTTTGGTGACCTTTCCGATGCTTCGCGAGGCGCGGGTGGCGGCGAAGGGCGAAAGCCTCGGCGCCGATGCCTGGCGCGACCTGGCCGCGGCGCTGGAGGGCGCAACGGCCGCTTTGGCGGTGCGCTGAGCGCCGCCCCGAGCCCCATGGAGATGGAGTGACGATGAAGACCGAGACCAAGGCTCGGGCCGGGACGGGTATGTCCGAAGGCCCCGACCCGGCGGCTGAGGTGAAAACCGCGCTGGCCGGGTTCCTGAAGGAAGTCAAAGGCTTTCAGGACGAAGTGAAGATGAAGATGCAACAACAGGAAGAGCGTTTGACCATGCTGCAAACCAAAACCGCTTTCGCCGGGCGTCCCGCCCTTGCCACCGCCGCCACCGAAGAGGCGCCCCATCAGAAGGCTTTCGCGGCCTATCTGCGCTCGGGCGATGATGACGGGCTGCGGGGCCTTGTGCTGGAAGGCAAGGCACTGAACAGTTCTGTCGCCGCCGAGGGCGGCTATCTGGTCGATCCGCAGACCTCGGAGACGATCCGTTCGGTGCTGCGTTCGACCGCCTCGATCCGCCAGATCGCCAATATCGTGAATGTCGAGGCGACCTCGTTCGATGTGCTGGTCGATCGCACCGATATCGGCTCGGGCTGGGCGACGGAAACCGCCTCGGCCTCGGAAACCACGACGCCGCAGATCGACCGGATCTCGATTGCGCTGCATGAGTTGTCGGCGATGCCGAAGGCCAGCCAGCGCCTGCTGGACGACTCGGCGTTTGATATCGAATCCTGGCTGGCGGAGCGTATCGCCGACAAATTCGCCCGTGCCGAGGCCGCGGCCTTTGTGTCGGGGGATGGCGTGGACAAGCCCAAGGGTTTCTTGAGCCATGCAACGGTGGCCAATGACGTCTGGGCCTGGGGCAGCCTTGGCTATGTAGCGACCGGCGCGGCGGGCGACTTTGCCGCGACCAATGCCGCCGATGCGATCGTCGATCTGGTCTATGCGCTGAACGCCGAATACCGCGCCAATGCGAGCTTCGTGATGAACTCGAAAACGGCCGGTGCGGTGCGCAAGATGAAGGATGCCGATGGCCGCTTCCTGTGGTCGGACGGTCTTGCGGCGGGTGAACCCGCGCGTCTGATGGGCTATCCGGTGCTGGTGGCCGAGGACATGCCCGATATCGCCGCCGACGCCTATGCGCTTGCCTTTGGCGATTTCAAGAATGGTTACACCGTGGCCGAGCGCCCGGACCTGCGGGTGCTGCGTGATCCCTTCTCGGCCAAGCCGCATGTGCTGTTTTATGCCTCCAAGCGTGTGGGCGGCGATGTGAGCGACTTTGCCGCGATCAAACTGCTGAAATTCGCCGCCTCGTAAGGGGGGGCGAGTGGGCCGGGGGGAAACCTCCGGCCCGATGCCGGCTTTGCCGGTCGGGCGGGCGCGGGCCAAGTGCCGCTGCCTAGCTGCTCCCTCCGTCCGAGCGGCGGTGTGAGACCCGCGCCCGAACGCCCAGAAATGCGCCCCTTGCGGGGGGATGCGAAGCGAATTTCGGAGATTTCCCATGATGCTGAACGAAGTGACGGCGGTGCCCGCAGCGGTGTTGCCGGTGGCCGAGTTCCGCGACCATCTGCGGCTGGGCACCGGCTTTGCGGATGCCGGAGCGGAGGATGCGGCGCTGCAGGCCTATTTGCGGGCGGCCTTGGCCGCGATCGAGGGACGCACCGCCAAGGTGTTGATTGCCCGCGATTTTACGCTGAGTCTGGAGGCCTGGCGGGGGGTGGTGGCGCAGCCGCTGCCGATCGCGCCGGTGCGTGCGGTGACGGCGGTGCGGCTGATCGACCGGACGGGGGTGGAAACGCCGGTGGCGGCCGACAGCTACCGGCTGGTGCAGGACATGTCCCGCCCGCGGCTGGAAGCGGTGGCCACGAGCCTGCCGGCGATTCCCGTTGCGGGGCAGGTTCAGATCGACTTTTCTGCCGGCTTTGGCCCGGCCTGGGCCGATTTGCCGGTGGATCTGGCGCAGGCGGTGTTTCTGCTGGCGGCGCAATATTACGAGTTGCGCCACGACGGCGCCGGCGAGGCGGCGGCGATGCCCTTTGGCGTGATGGCGCTGATCGAGCGCTGGCGCACGGTGCGGGTGCTGGGGGGGCGGCCATGAGCACGCCCCGGTTGAACCGCAAGCTGGTTCTGGAAGAGGCCTTGCGGGTGTCCGACGGCGCCGGGGGCTATGCGCTGGACTGGCAGGCTCTGGGCACGCTTTGGGCCGAGGTGAGCGCGGGCACGGGCAACGAGCGGGCGGGGGAATTCGTCACGCTCGCCTCGGTGCCCTATCGCATCGTGGTGCGCGGTGCCCCGCAGGGAAGTCCGAGCCGGCCCAGGCCCGAGCAGAGGTTTCGCGACGGGGCGCGGCTGTTTCGCATTCTGGCGGTGGCCGAGGCCGATGCGGAGGGGCACTACCTGACCTGTTTCGCGCGTGAGGAGGTGGTGGCATGAGCTATGGTGTTGCGGCCGCGCTGCAGGCGGCGGTCTATCAGAAACTGCTGGCCGATGCGGCGCTTGGTGCGCTGGTGGGGGGTGCGGTTTACGACGCGGTTCCCCCCGGCACCACGACGGGCACCTATGTGAGCCTTGGCCCGGAGGATGTGCTGGATGCCTCGGACAAGACCGGGGACGGCGCCACGCATGACTTCGTGATTTCGGTGATTACCGACGAGGCGGGTTTTGCGCTTGCCAAGGCGGTGGCGGCGGCGGTTTCGGATGCGCTGGTGGATGCGGATCTGGTGCTGTCACGCGGCAGCCTGGTGGGGCTTTGGTTCCTGCGGGCGCAGGCGCGGCGGGTGGAAACGGCCGAGACCCGGCGTATCGACCTGACGTTTCGGGCCCGCGTCGAAGGCTGAGTGCCGGCGGTGCCGGTGCGGTGAACGGGTCGTCCCGGCGGGGGCGGCGAGACATATTCCAACATTCGGAGACAAGCCATGGCGGCGCAGAACGGCAAGGACCTTCTGATTAAACTCGACCTCAACGGGGCGGGCCAATTCGAGACAATCGCGGGGCTGCGGGCCACGCGGATCAGCTTCAACGCGGAAACGGTGGATGTCACCTCGCTGGAAAGTGCGGGTGGCTGGCGCGAGTTGCTGGGCGGCGCGGGTGTGCGCTCGGCCGCGATTTCGGGGTCTGGCGTGTTCAAGGACGCGGCCACCGACGAGCGGGCGCGGCAGATTTTCTTTGACGGCGAAGTGCCCGAGT
>CAZPWV010000181.1:0-224 GCA_964590825.1 uncultured Rhodobacter sp.
AAGGCTGATGGTATCGCCGGCATCACCGTCAAGTTCGATCCAGCCGTCAACGGTGGAATAGTCCCCAACCTGAATGCTGTCGATGCCGTCAGCCGCATGAATCATGCCCGCGATAGTGCTGCCGGCGCCAATCGTGAGGGTGTCATCGCCGTCACCCATCCAGATCTGGTTGTCGACATAGTTGTTGCTGCCAAGGATCAGCGTATCATCCTGATCCCCCATGG
>CAZPWV010000181.1:234-1248 GCA_964590825.1 uncultured Rhodobacter sp.
ACACCGCCGCCAGAGGTGTTGGAATATCCATCGCCCGTGGTAAGCGTTTCGGTGCCACCGTAGCCGGAATCTCCACCCCAATCGAGGTTATAAGTGGAAATTCCGGGGGCAACGTGAACATTGGCCGTTGTATTTTCGGCGGTGTAGAAGGTGACTGAATTCGGCAGGCTCTCGTTGATGTAAACATCGTAAACGGCCCCCACGGGGGCATAAAGCGTATAGGTGCCGTATGCGCTGGGGTCGATGATAACAGTATCGCCGTCAGCAATGTAAACAGAGCCGGAAGTTGATCCGGTAATAACAATCGTCGCCATCTCTTCCTCTCCAGCCAACACGCCCGGACCCAGCCCCCACGGCCAAGCAATGCCAAGCGTTGACGAGGTGGGCCGCCCGGCAAAGGAGGACCACCGAAGGTTAACTATTTTCGGCTACCCTAAGGGCACCGCTGCTTTGTGGTTGAGCCGAACCGCCGACATCGGCTAGACAGCAAGCGCGAACCGAACTGCCTGCCGTGCCAGAACCGCTTTCCGAAAGGCCGGACTGGTTAACCGTCAACCACAGAGACGGGACCGGAAAACGGCACATTCAACTCAACCTGTAATGAGTTGCCCAAAACCGATGGTTAAGAGGAAGTTTATGGCTGGCGATCCGTCTGGAAAACTTGTGACCGGTCATGTGGTGACCGTTCCCCGCCGCGAGTTGTCCGCAATTTTACGGCATTGGCTGACGATTGGACTGGTCGTGATGATTGCCGGCGCCGGTTGGGTGACCGGGTTTTACGGCGACATGAGTGCCTTTTCGCCGTGGCAGCAGATGCTGATTCTGCTGTTCGGGGCGGCTTTGGCCTTCGCCGCACAGGTGGCCGGCCTGCTGATTTCCAACGGGCTGATGCGTGGCTCTGTGCCCACCATTGTGCCCAGTTCGGTCACTGCAGCCCTGTTGTGCGGCTACAGCATTGTTGTAAACTTAATCGCGCAAGCCCCCTCGACCGTTCCCGGTGTCGTCCTGTTCTGG
>CAZPWV010000181.1:1258-3192 GCA_964590825.1 uncultured Rhodobacter sp.
GAATGCGAAGTTGGAACCATGGCCTTTGCCCTTGCAGCGCTGCCCTTCATTCGGGCCGACATCCGGCGCCACAACCTGATTGGGTCCGTCCCGCCGGAAACCGGGGTGCAGGGCCCCGACCCCGCTCCGCTCGCGCCGGCCCCGGTGCCGCGCGCGGTCGAGGCGATGGTCGCGCTGGACAAGACCATTGTTCCGGCAAGCCAGATCCAGCTGATGAAGGCCGAGGGCATCTATGTTGCCATCACCACCGACACCACCCGCTTTCTGGAAAGCAAGAGCCTGCAGTCGCTCTGCGACCAGATTCCGCCCGCGCTTGGGCTGCGGGTGCATCGCTCATACTGGGTCGCCTTGCGCGTCGTGATGCGTGTCCGGCGCACCGGCCGCGACATGGTGATCGACCTGACGGATGGCACGCAGGTTCCGGTGGCGCGGAGTTTGCAAAAAGAGGTGTCCGCCTTGCTGCCCAGGCGCCCGGCGGAGTGATCTGCCCGCCGAAGCCTACGGTTCGGCAGTCGGGGCGCCGATGTGCCGAATGGCCGGCGTGGCATGGTTTCGCGCCTGAACGCGAACCGGCAACCGGCCCCGATGACGGGGCGAATACCCGTCTCGGGCGGCCAGACACCGCTTCGGGATCGGCCCGCAAGCCGTTCCCCTGCCGTGCCCGCATCAACGGGTCAGACGGGCGTAAAGCTGCGGCAGCCGTTCGGGCAGCCGCTCGACCCGGTCCAGCACCTGCACGTTGCGCGACCCGAAGATGCGTTGCGCATAGGCATCGGCGCTGGGGTCGAGGGTCAGGCAAAACGGGATGATCCCGCCTTTTCGCGCGGCCTCGACCGCATGGCGGGCATCGGCGCGCAGATAAAGCGGGTCGCGGACGTCAATATCGGCGGGGGCGCCATCGGTCAGCACCAAAAGCAGCTTGCGCGCCGCCTTGAGGCGCGCAAGCTGCGCGCTGGCATGGCGGATCACCGCCCCCATCCGGGTGGAAAGCCTCCCCTCGGCGCCGATGACCCGCGCTTGCGGCCCCGCCCCCCAGGGCTCGGCGAAATCCTTGAGCCGGGTGTAGAACACATTGGCGCGGCCATCCGAGCAAAACCCGTGCAGCGCGAATGTGTCGCCCACCCGGTGGATCGCCTCGCCCAGCATCAGCGCCGCCGTCTGCGTCAGCTCCAGCACGGTCTGGCCGCCCGAGGCCGGGTCGTTGGTGGACTCCGACAGATCGAGCAACACCAAAACGGCGGTGTCACGGGTCTTGCGGATCACCCGCATCATCACGCGCGGGTCGGGCTGGCGCCTCAGCCGCGTGTCGATGGCGGCGGCCACCGCGGCGTTGAGGTCCAACTCGTCGCCGTCTTCCAGCTTGCGCAGCCGCACCGCCCCCTGCGGGCGCATGGCGTCGAGCAGGTGGCGCAGCCGCTCGGTGAGCTTGCGGTTTTCCGCGATGATCTGTTCGGCCCGCGCGCCATCCCCCGGCCGGGTCCGCACCTCGTGCAGCGTGGCCCAGCCCGGACGCACCATGCCGATGCTGTGGTCGTATTCGTCATAGCTTATCGGCGGGCTGACCGGGGCCTTGCCCTCGCGCGCGTTGAAGCTCGTGCCGTCATCGTCGAAGAATTCGTTCGCCTGCACCCAGATTTCCTGCGCGTCCTCGCCCGCGGTTTCCACCTCGACCGTGTTCACCATCTCGCTGACCGAGACATATTTGCGGCTCTGCGCCGGGGCGGCGGCGGCGGATTGGCTCCAGTCGGTTTCGGCATACTCCCATAAAATGCGGTTGTCGCAGCGATAGGGGCAGGAGGGGCGGTCGCCATGGGCCGAAAACGGCAGATCCCGCAGCCGGTCGGCCAGTTGCAGGCCCAGATCGCGGGCCGCCGCCGGATCGGCCGGGTCCAGCGCGGCAAAGCCGGTCAGGGCAAAGGCGCTTGCGTCATCTT
>CAZPWV010000181.1:3202-5087 GCA_964590825.1 uncultured Rhodobacter sp.
ATCTTCGGGCGTGCCGCTCAGCAAGGCGCGGGAAATGCGGTCGAACTGGCCCGCCATGCCGGGCGCCGTGGTGCCGTGAAACCCGGCCCAAAACCCGCGCAGATTGGGAAAGCGCGCAATCGCCAGCGCTTCGGCGCGGGCATCCTCGATCAGCCCGATGCAGGCCATCTGCCGCGCCGTCAGCCCCTCGGCCAGGATCGGCGCCTTCAGCGCGGCCAGATGCGCGGCCAGATGCGCCGCCTGCGCGCGGTAAAGATCAAGGCCGGGCCGGCCCTGCCAGTCGTCCAGCGCATCGGGCAGGTGCAGCCTGTGCTCGGCGGCGAAGGGGCGCATCCCGGCGCGGCTTTCAAAATCGCCCGCCGTCGGCACCAGCAGGAAATCGCGCCCCCAGAGCGCACGCAGATAGAGGCCGAGCCGGCGCTGCACATCGACCAGCAGCACCCCCTTGCGCTCGGCCTGCATCACCGCGCGCGCCGCCTCGGAGCGCAGCGCGAAATAGGCCTCGAGGCCCGGCAGGTCGGTGCGATGCGCCGCGATGCCCCAATCGGCCCAGCGCCGCAGCCCACCCAGCGTGAGCACGTCGAAGAGCTCGCCCAGGTGGTCCAGCATCGGGCGCAGCGCACGGGGCGCCCGCGCCAGCACATGTTCCAAAAACCGCAGGTAGCCGCGAAAGAGCCCGGCATCGGCCAGCCGTCGGGCCGCGAGGGGGGCGGTCTCGAGGATGCGTTCGATCACCGCCCCGGAGGTGCGCGAGGCAAAGCCAAGGCAGGCGGTGACGGTCTCGGCCAGGATATCCTCGCCCAGTTCGCGCGCCAGCACCGGCGCGGCCTCGATCCAGGCGCGGATCACCCCCGCGCCGCGGCCCATCTGCAACAGGGCGTCGGCACCGCGCAGCCAGGTATCGAGACCGCGCGGAGAAAGCTTGCGCCGCGCCTCGGGCAGGGTCGCGGCCAGCGCGGCCTGGGCCGGCGCCGGCAACCGCGCGGCCAGCCCGGCATGGGCTTCGGGCAGGCCCTCGGGGTCAGAAGAAAGTGGCGACAGCGGCATCGAGGGCATCGCGCATATCCGGGTCATCGGTGATCGGCCGGGTGATGGCCATGGTGCAGGCCGGCACCGGCGCCACACCCTGCGCAATCAGCCGCCCGGCATGGATCAGCATCCGGGTCGAGACGCCCTCGTCGAGCCCATGGCCCTTGAGGTTGCGCGCCCGTGCGCCGATCTCGACCAGCTTGGCGGCGGTGGCCGGCTCCACCCCGGCCTCGTGGGCGACGATTTCGGTCTCCACCGCCGTCTCGGGCCAGGTGAAATCCAGCGCTCCGAAACGCTGCTTGGTGGATTGCTTGAGGTCTTTCATCAGCGACTGGTAGCCGGGGTTGTAGCTGATGACGAGGTGAAAATCGGGGTGCGCCCGCAGCAGTTCGCCCTTCTTTTCCAGCGGCAGCACGCGGCGGTTGTCGGTCAGCGGGTGGATCACCACGGTGGTATCCTGCCGCGCCTCGACCACCTCGTCGAGGTAGCAGATCGCGCCGTGGCGGGCGGCGAAGGTCAGCGGCCCATCCTGCCAGCGGGTGCCCTCGGCATCGAGCAGGAAGCGGCCGACCAGATCCGAGGCGGTCATGTCTTCGTTGCAGGCCACGGTGACCAGCGGGCGGCCCAGCCGCCAGGCCATGTGCTCGACGAACCGGGTCTTGCCGCAGCCGGTCGGGCCTTTCAGCATCACCGGCATCCGCGCGGCATAGGCGGCCTCGAAGAGCCGGGTCTCGTCGGCCACCGGGCGATACCAGGGTTCGGACGGGATGCGGTAATCGCGGGTCGGATCGGTCATGAACGGCTCCTGCGGGCAAAGGAAGAGAGGGCAGCCCGCCCCCGAGGGAGGAGGGGCGGC
>CAZPWV010000182.1:0-4027 GCA_964590825.1 uncultured Rhodobacter sp.
GAACGAGCAGTTCGAGGACGGCTCGATGCGCGTTCTCGACATGCAGTCGATCGACACCGGCATGGGGCTGGAGCGGATCGGCGCGCTGCTTCAGGGCAAGCATGACAATTACGACACTGACCTGATGCGGGCGCTGATCGAGGCCTCGGCCCATGCGACCAGCAACGACCCCGATGGTCCGGGCAAGGTGCATCACCGGGTGATTGCCGACCATCTGCGTTCGACCTCGTTCCTGATTGCCGACGGGGTGATGCCCAGCAACGACGGGCGCGGCTATGTGCTGCGCCGTATCTTGCGCCGTGCCGCGCGCCACGCCCATATGTTGGGGGCAAAAGACCCGGTGATGTTCAAGCTGGTGCCGGCGCTGGTGCGCCAGATGGGCGCGGCCTACCCCGAGCTGACGCGGGCGCAGGCGCTGATCGAGGAAACGCTGAAGCTGGAGGAAACCCGCTTCAAGGTCACGCTCGACCGCGGGCTGAAGCTGCTTGACGACGAATTGGCGGCGCTGCCCGAGGGGGCGGAATTGCCGGGGCAGGCGGCGTTCAAACTCTATGACACCTATGGTTTTCCGCTCGATCTGACGCAGGATGCGCTGCGCGAAAAGGGCCGGGGCGTGGATACGGCCGGGTTTGATGCGGCGATGGAGGAGCAAAAGGCGAAGGCCCGGGCCTCCTGGTCGGGCTCGGGCGAGGCGAGCGACGCGCGGATCTGGTATGAAATCGCCGAAAGCCGGGGCGTGACCGAGTTTCTGGGCTACGATACCGAGGTGGCGGAGGCGCAGATTCAGGCGCTGGTCGTTGCGGGGGCCGAACTTGGCGAGGCCACGGGCGCGGTGACGGTGGTGGTGAACCAGACGCCGTTTTATGCGGAATCGGGCGGGCAGGTGGGCGATGCGGGCCTCATTCGCACCGAAACCGCCGAGATTCGCGTGACCGACACGAAAAAGGTGGCCGGTGTCTTCCTGCATCTGGGCGAGGTGGTCACCG
Source organism: uncultured Rhodobacter sp. (assembly GCA_964590825.1). Lineage (GTDB taxonomy): Bacteria > Pseudomonadota > Alphaproteobacteria > Rhodobacterales > Rhodobacteraceae > Rhodobacter. The sequence continues at coordinate 987 of CAZPWV010000182.1, forward strand.
GCAAGGTGGTCAAGGGGCAGCCGGCGAAGCTGGAGGTCGATCACGCCCGCCGCGCGGCCATTCGGGCCAATCACTCGGCCACGCATCTTTTGCACGAGGCGCTGCGCCGCGCGCTGGGGCCGCATGTGGCGCAAAAGGGCTCGCTGAATGCCGAGGACCGGCTGCGTTTCGACTTCAGCCATGGCAAGGCGATGACCGCCGCAGAGATCGATCAGGTTCAGCGCGAGGTCAACGCCTTCATCCGGCAAAATACCGCCGTCGAAACCCGGATCATGACCCCCGATGACGCCCGTGCGCTTGGGGCGCAGGCGCTTTTCGGCGAGAAATACGGCGATGAGGTGCGGGTGGTGTCGATGGGCGAGCTGCTGGGCTCGGGCAAGGGCGCCGAGGGCAAGACCTACAGTCTTGAGCTGTGCGGCGGCACCCATGTGGCGCGCACCGGCGATATCGGCGCGGTCTTCGTGGTCGGGGACAGCGCGTCGTCGGCGGGCGTGCGCCGGATCGAGGCGCTGACCGGGCAGGCGGCGCTGGACCAGCTCGGCGATTACGCCGATCGGCTGCATTCGGTGGCGGGCCTGCTCAAGGCATCGACGGCGGATGTGCTGGACCGGGTGCGCGCCTTGGCCGAGGAACGCAAGCAACTGGCCAATGAGGTGGCGCAGCTGCGCCGGGAACTGGCCATGGGCGGCGGTGCTGCCGACGGGCCAGAATCCATTGATATCAATGGCTTGAAGTTCATTGCTCAGGTGGTTTCGGGGGTCTCCGGCAAGGATTTGCCCGCCCTTGTCGATGCGTTGAAGGCCCGTGTCGGCTCTGGCGCGGTGCTGGTCGTGGCCGATACCGGTGGCAAGGCGGCGGTGGCGGCAGGGGTGACCGACGACAAGACCGGGGTGATTTCGGCGGTGGATATGGTCAAGGCGGCGGCCGCGGCGCTTGGCGGCAAGGGCGGCGGTGGCCGGCCCGACATGGCACAGGCGGGCGGCGCCGATCCGTCGCAGGCCGATGCGGCGGTGCGTGCCGTCCAGGCCCTGATTGCAGGAGAAATCTGATGCCGTCCGCACTCTGGATTGCCCATGTCAAGGTTCTCGACGCCGAGGCCTATGGCAAATATGCGGCCTTGGCCGGGCCGGCCATTGCGGCCCATGGCGGGGTGTTTCTGGCCCGCGCCGCGCGCTATGTGCAGCTGGAGGGCAACGACCGCGCCCGCAATGTGGTGGCGCGGTTTCCCAGCCTCGAGGCGGCCGTGACCTGTTACAATTCGGATGCGTATCAGGCGGCACTGGCGCACGCCAAAGGCGCATCCGAGCGCGATCTGGTGATTGTCGAAGAAAACGGCTGACTTCCCCACCGCCCCGGAATGCGTTAACGTGACGCTCATGTGTCAGTGTTAACCGGGGCGGAGCCAACCGCCTTCATGGGGCAGAACATGTGCCGTTGGGCCGCCTATATCGGGCAACCGATCTATCTTGAAGATATCGTCTCGAAACCGGGGCATTCGCTCATTCATCAAAGCCATTGCGCCACGCAATGCCACACGGCGATCAATGCCGATGGCTTCGGTCTGGCCTGGTATGGCGAGCGGTCCGAGCCCGGCCTATACCGCGACATCATGCCCGCCTGGTCGGACCCAAATCTCAAGTCCTTGACCGCGCAGGTGAAATCGCGGTTGTTTCTGGCGCATGTGCGGGCCTCGACGGGCACCGCCACCAGCCGCAACAACTGTCACCCCTTCGTGGTGGGGCGGTGGAGTTTCATGCACAATGGCCAGATCGGCGGTTACGATGCCTTCCGCCGCGCCGGGGAAATGCTGATCCCCGACAGCCTTTATGGTTCGCGCAAGGGCGCCACCGACAGCGAGGCGCTGTTTCTGGTGGCGCTGGCCGAGGGGCTGGATGCAGCGCCGAAAGAAGCGTTCGAACGCGCCACGGCGCGGCTCGAGGCGTTATCGCGCGAGCGGGGCCACACGCCGCACATGCGCCTGACGGCGGCATTTTCCGACGGGGCGCGGCTTTATGCCGTGCGCTACGCCTCGGATGAGGCCGCCCCCACGCTCTATCATCGCTGGTCGGATCGGCGGCGGGGCCGGGCGGTGGTGTCGGAGCCGCTGGAGGATGGCGAGGGCGACTGGGAGGCGGTTCCCCCCGGATCGTTTTGCACCTTCGAGGGCAAATCGGTCACCATCACCCCCTTTGCCCCGGTGCCGCGTTCTGCGGCGGCATGACGCTTGGCAAGCGCCGCTCGCCGCGCTAGGAAGGGACCATGAAGACCCGTGCCACCCTGATTTGCATTATTTGCCGCTGACGAAAGTCACGCGGGCCGTTCTTCTGTTTTCAGACCAGATCGAATGCGCTAAGCCCGCGGCCGAAGCCCCGGAGGAAGCCTGATGACTGCCCAGAGCCCCGCGCCCCAGATCCGCCTGCACAACACCAAAACCCGCCGCAAGGAGGTGTTTGCCCCGCTCGACCCGAAGAATGTGCGGATGTATCTCTGCGGCCCCACCGTTTACGACCGCGCGCATCTGGGCAATGCCAGGCCGGTGGTGGTGTTCGACGTGCTTTTCCGTTTGCTTCGGCACGTTTACGGTGCCGAGCACGTCACCTATGTGCGCAATTTCACCGATGTCGATGACAAGATCAACGCCACCGCGCTGGCGCGGCAGCAGGCCGGGGCGGAAGGCACGCTCGAAGAGCTGATCCGCGCGCGCACCGAGGAAACCATCGGCTGGTATCACGCCGATATGGATGCGCTTGGCGCGCTGCGCCCCAGCCCTGAGCCCCGCGCCACCGATTACATCGGCGCGATGATTTCGATGACCGAAGACCTGATTGCGAAGGGCCATGCCTATGAAAAGGCAGGCCATGTGCTGTTCCGCGTGCGCTCTTACCGCGATTACGGCGCGCTTTCGGGGCGCTCGGTTGATGACATGATTGCCGGGGCGCGGGTTGAGGTGGCGCCCTTCAAGGAAGACCCCCTCGATTTTGTGCTCTGGAAGCCCTCGGATGCCGGCCTGCCGGGCTGGGAAAGCCCCTGGGGGCGGGGCC
>CAZPWV010000182.1:4037-5056 GCA_964590825.1 uncultured Rhodobacter sp.
TGCTCGGCGATGAGTTACGAGCTTTTGGGCGCGAGTTTCGACATTCACGCCGGCGGGATTGATTTGCAGTTTCCGCACCATGAAAATGAAATCGCGCAAAGCTGCTGCGCCCATCCCGAGGGTGGCTTTGCAAATTTCTGGCTGCACAACGAGATGTTGCAGGTGGAAGGCAAGAAAATGTCCAAGTCCCTGGGCAATTTCTTCACCGTGCGGGATTTGCTCGACCAGGGCATTCCGGGCGAGGTGATCCGCTTCGTGTTCCTGCAGACGCATTACGGCAAGCCGATGGACTGGACGGCGGAGAAGGCAGAAATCGCACAGCGCCACCTTGATCGATGGTATGCGCTTGTTGGCGATGTCTCGAACTACCCCACCCAATTCAACGCAGGCGCCGACTACATCGGGATCACCGACAATATTGCTGATGATCTGAATACTTCGGCGGCAATATCCCGGCTCCATTATCTGGCAGATATGGCTGAAGAGAAGAAAACGGAGGCTTCTAGAAGATTGCTGAAATCGGCGGCCAATTTGCTGGGTCTGCTGCAACATACGGAAAGTGAATGGCGGGCGCTCACCGGACGAAATGTCGATCTTTCGCCCTGGGTCGAAAAGCTCTCCGCGCTTCGCCTCTCCGCAATGCAAACCAAAGACTTCACCCCCGTCGATGCGCTGAAATCGGCGCTGGTGGCGGCCGGGGTCGAGGTGCGGATGTCGAAGGCGGTCGTGGCGGTCGAACAGCTTCATCCGCATGCTCATGCGGGAGTCACGACCGGTGTCGCGGTCCTGCACGCGCCGCGCGATGTCGTCGGCCGAGAGCTTCTGCCCGGCCCCGGCTTTGACGCCTCCAAGCTGGAGGGGCTGTGATGCGTTCGGCTTTGGGCGAGAAGGGCAGCGCCCGGCCCGAGGGGGGGCGTGAAGCGCCCGCTCTGTGGGTGAGGGGGAAGCGTCGCGCCTGTGGCGGGGCGAAAGTCCCCCGAACGGCGGGCGCTGCCCGGCGTGCCGTCCGCAGCTTCCGT
>CAZPWV010000183.1:0-5008 GCA_964590825.1 uncultured Rhodobacter sp.
GAGCCGACCGAGGGCATCCAGCCCAACATCATCCGGCAGATCGGTCGCGTCATCAAATATCTGCGCGATACCAAGGGCATGGCGATCATTCTGGTAGAGCAGTATTTCGACTTTGCGCATGATCTGGGCGACCGTTTCTATGTGCTCAAACGCGGAACGGTGGCGATGGAGGGACCGAAAGACAGCCTCAGCCGCGAAAGCCTGCGGGCGGTGGTCTCGGTATAGGCCCGCGGCTGCGGCCCCAGTCGCAGCCCGGCGGTCGCAGCCCGGCGGTCTCAGCCCGGCGGTCTCAGCCCGGCGGTCTCAGCCCGTAGCGGCGAATCTTGTCGGTCAGGGTGCGGCGCGGAATTTGCAGGATTTCGGCGGCCCGGACGGCATTGCCCCGGCAACGCTCCAGCACGGCGGCAATCTCGCGCGCCTCGAAAGCCTCCACCCGCGCGGCCAGACCGTCAAACGGCGGCGCGGGCGCATCGACAACAGCGCCGAGATTGGCCGCAACATTGACCCCGGCATTGGCGGCCATCCGCGCCGCCGGCGAGGGCGCGACCAGGCCCAGCGCATGGGCCTGCGCGGCGGCGCGCAATTCGCGCACATTGCCCGGCCAGGGCCGACGCATCAGGTCGCGGCGCAGGGCAAAATCCACCTCGGGCACATCGCGGTGGTTTTGCTGCGCCGCCTGGGTCAGGAAATGGCTGTAAAGCAGGATGATGTCGGTGCCGGTCTGGCGCAGCGGCGGAGTGGCGATCTCGGCCCCGGCAAGGCGATAGAACAGATCGGCGCGAAACCCGCCCAGTTGCATCGCCTCGCGCAGATCGGCCTTGCTGGTGGCGATCACCCGCAGGTCAAGCGGGCGCGGCTGGGCCGCACCCAGCGGCTGCACGCTGCGTTCGCCCAGCACCCGCAGCAGCTTGGCCTGCATCGCCAGCGGCAGGGTTTCGATGTCATCGAGCACCAGCGTGCCCCCCGAACTCGCCTCGATCCGCCCCGCGCGCGGCGCCCCGGCCCCAGGAAAGGCCCCCTGCGCATGGCCGAACATCTCGATTTCAAAAAGCGCCTCGGGCAGGGCGGCGCAGTTGACCACCTGAAACGGCCCCGCCGCCCGTGTGCTGGCCAGATGCAGGGCGCGGGCCGCCAGTTCCTTGCCGGTGCCGGTCTCGCCGCAGATCACCACATCGACCGGCAGCGGCGCCAAAAGCGCGATACGGCCCCGCAGCGCCGCCATCGCCGGCGATTCCCCCAGCAGCGCCGCCGCCTCCGGTTCGCCCAGCAGGGCCTGCAACCGCGCCAGTTCGCGGCGGGTTTCCTGCGCCTGCACCGCCCGCGCCAGAACCATCAGCAGATGCGCGCTGTCATAGGGTTTTTCCAGAAAATCCGCCGCCCCGAAGCGCATCGCCCGCACCGCATGGCTGACATCGCCATGCCCGGTAATCATCAGCACCGGCAGATCCCAGCCCTGCGCCCGCACCGCCTGCAACAGCGCCATACCGTCCATTCCCGGCATCCGCAGATCGGTAACCAACGCATCGGGCAGGCCCGCCTGACAGGCCGCCAGCGCCGTGCTTGCCGCGCCGAACCCCGCCACCCGATAGCCCGCCGCCCCCGCCAGATCGCACAGCGCCGCCAGATGATCGGCATCGTCATCGACAATGAACACCTGCCGGGCGATCATTTTGCGGCCTTTGTCGGGGTGCTGCGGGCCAGCGGCAGCGTCACCTGCACCTCGGTGCCGCCACCGGGCGCGGCGGCAAAGGCCATGTCGCCCCCGAATTCGCCCAGGATCGTGCGGCTGATCGACAGCCCAAGGCCAAGCCCCGCCCCCCCCGGCTTGGTGGAAAAGAACGGCTCGGCCACCCGTGGCAGATCCTCGGCGGCAATGCCGGGGCCGTTGTCGGTGACGCGCAGCCGCAATTGTCCGGCCGCGGCGTGAGCCTTGAGGGTGATCTGCGGGTCGGGGCGGCCCTCGACCGCATCGATGGCATTCAGCAGCAGGTTGACCAGCACCTGTTCCATCCGCACCGGCCCCGCCCAGACCGTCAGCGGCTCTTGCGGCGGCTTGAAGACCGGCACCACACCCACCGCACGCGCCCGTGGCGTGACCAGTTCGAGCGCGCTGGCGATGACCGGAACCAGATCGACCAGCACCTTCTCGCCCGGCTCCCTGCGACCGAAGCTTTTCAGATGTTTGGTGGTGCGCTGCATCCGCCGGATCAGCCCGCGCACGGTGGCCAGCCGTGGCGCGGTGCTGCTGTCGGAGGCCGGAAGCGAAAGTTCGGCCGCCGCCAGCGTTGCCTCCATCGCGGCCAGCGGCTGGCTGATTTCATGCACGATGGCCGCCGACATCCGCCCCAGCGCGGCCATTTTCTCGCTGTGAACCAGCCCTTCCTGGGTCGCCCGCAGCTCGATTTCGGCTTGCCGCCGGGCATCGATTTCGCGGGCCAGATCGGCGGTGCGTTCGCTTACCCGCGCCTCCAGCACCTCGTTCTGGCGCAGCCGCAGGGCGCTGATCTGGCGGCGCTGATGCAGCACCTTGGCAATCGCCATCGCCACCAGTGACACCAGCGCCGTGCCCATTGCCCAACCGCTGGCGCTGGCCTGAACCGGGGCGGTGGGGGCCGCGGCCAGCAATTGCCAGCCCGAGGGGCCAAGCCGCACCGCGCGCGGCTGCATCGCCCCCGGTGCAATCGGGGCCGCCGCCAGCGGCCCCTGGCTGAGCAAGGGCGCCGCCCGTGCCAGATCGACGCCGTCATAGGTGCGCTGGCTGGCCAGCCGGGCCAGCGTGCCTTCGGGCAGCGGGCGCAGCGGCCGATAGACCCAGTCGGGCCGCCCCGACAGGAACACCACGCCATCGGCATCGGCCAGCGCCATTGCCAGCCCGGCCTCTTGCCAGGTGCGTTGCAGCGGAAGCAGATCGACCTTGACCACCATCACCCCGCGCGCCCCGGCATGGGTGATGCGCCGCGACAGGAAATATCCGGGCAGGCCGGTGGTGACGCCGATGGCATAGAACTGCCCCCGCCCCAGCGCCATGGCATCGCGGAAGTAGGGGCGGAAGGCGTAATTTTTGCCAATGAAACTGCCCGGCGCGGCCCAGTTCGAGGCGGCGATCGTCACCCCCTGCACATCGAGCAGATAAAGCTCGGAGGCACCGGAATGATCGGCCACGCGTTTCAGATAGCGGCTGGCGGCCTCATGCGCTGCCCCCCCGGTTGCCGGGGGCTGCGCCAGTGCGGCGGCAATGCGGGCATCCTCGCCCGCCACATCGGGCAGGGCCCGAAACCGGCTGATCTCGGTTTCGACGGCCCGCGCGGTCAGCACCAGTTGCTGATCGAGCCCCGAGCGCAGCCCCGCCAGCGCCAGATTCCAGGCCAGCCCGAAGGCCAGCGCCGCCGCCAGCGCGGCGGCAATCGGCAACAGCCAATTGCGCCCCGCAATCACGGCTCCGATCCCTTGTGCCATTGCGCCTCCGGGCAGGGGCGCAGCACGATCGGCGCCCCCGTCTCGGCTATATCATGGCAGATCGCGCCACTGCACAAGTGCCAGCCGCCCCCCGTTGCCCCCGAAGTGGCCAGGTGCAGCGCGGGTTGCGGCGGCAGGTCGGGGGTCCAGACCCACCAGCCGCCGCGCAGCTGCGCCCCCTCGCCCGGTTCCATCCCCGCGCCCGAGCCCTCGACGGCGGCCTCGCGCAGGTGCAACCCGGTGGCACTGACCTGCCAACTTTCGCGCCAGCGGGTCTTTTCCACCGAATGGCGCCACTCCAGGGTGAAATCGGCGGAGTTCAGCATCAGCAGCCCCGCCCCCAGCATCAGGCAGGCGCCGCTCATGCGCCGCCCCGCACTCCGCCCCAGGGCGCCCCGCGCCAAAGGCTCAGCGCAAAGGCCGCCGCCAGCACCGCCCCCAGCGCATCGGTCATCGGCAGCGCCGCCACCAGCGCTGCCGCCGCCGCAAGGCCCAGCCCGCGTTGCCACCGCGCCAGCGGGCGGCCCAGCCAACCGATCACCACCGCCCCCCAAAGACCGATGGCGATCACCGCCTTGGTCAGGGTCAGCGCCACCGCCGGCGCAAAGCCGATGGCCGCGCTCAGCGCCCCGCCCGGTTGCAGCATGATCTCGGGCGCATAGACCGCCATGAACGGCACCACAAAACCCGCCGCCGCGATCTTGATCGCCTGAAAGCTGATCTTCAGCGCATTTTCCCGTGCAATCGGCGCGGCGGCAAAACAGGCCAGCGCCACCGGCGGCGTCAGATCGGCCAGAATGCCGAAGTAGAACACGAACATGTGCGACACGATCAGCGGCACCCCAAGCGCCAGCAGCGCCGGCCCGGCGATGGAGGAGGTGATGATGTAATTCGGGATCGTCGGAATCCCCATGCCCAGCACGATGCAGGTCACCATCGTCAGCAGCAGTGACAGAAAGATGCTCTTTTCGCCCACGCCAACGATGAACTGGCCAAAGGTATTGGCCGCACCGGTCAGCGTCATGGTGCCGATCACGATGCCCACCAGCGCGCAGGCAATGCCCACCGGCAGCGCCGTCTTGGCGCCATCGGCCAGCGCATCGCGGCAGATCAGCAGCGTTTCCCGCCCCCCCCGCGCGGCGATGTTCCACACGATCAGCGCCGCCACCGCCCCCAGCACCACGCCGATGCCAAAGCGAAAGAACGCCGCCGCCACCAGCCCCAGACCGACCCAGAACACCAGCCGGATCGCCCCTTCGGGCAGGCCGAGCGCGACCGAGGCGCCGAGGATCAGCAGCACCGTCAGCGCCAGCCCCACGGTGCCGGCAAAAAGCGGCGTATAGCCCGAAAACAGCAGCCAGATCAGCACCCCGAGCGGCAAGATCAGGTGCCAGCCCTCGCGCAGGGCCTGGCGCGGCGAGGGCAGTTCGACTTGGCCGCTCCGCCCGTGCCGAGGCAGCGGTAGCAGATTTCGTTTTCAAGCGGTGCGCCGGCGAAGTAGTCGTCAAGGTTCTTGAGCGTTGTCGTGGCGATGTTGGCAAGCACCTCATGC